>JAFCZD010000102.1 GCA_019314525.1 Deltaproteobacteria bacterium | reverse complement strand
TGCTACCTCACCCAGGCTTGAGGGGCTGTAGCTCAGCTGGGAGAGCGCCTGACTGGCAGTCAGGAGGTCGTGGGTTCGACCCCCGTCAGCTCCACAAAAGAAGCCGCATGGTACGAACCATGCGGCTTTCTTTTTGCACCCCGTTGCATAGGCCTAAGATTCCCACGAACGCGAAGGCGGGAATCTTAGCCTTACAAGCGGTGCTACCTCAACGCGGGAATCTTAGCCTTACAAGCGGTGCTACCTCAACGAGGAGCGGTGGCCTCGGGTCTCGCTGCCACGCTCTGAGGCTTGCGTTGGGGCTTGAGGTGGATGACCCCCCCGTTGCAACCGACGCCCCAAACACCCTCACTATTTCCGCTTACTGCGGTAAGACACGCGGCGGGCGAACGTTGCTGCCGCCAACCTTTGCCATCGAAGTGCACGACCTGGCCATAACGCGCAACAGCGAAGAGGTCCCCAGCGCTGCGGCCCCAGATCCCGAGGAGAGGCTGGCTAAGGCCAGCCTTCATCGGCCACCACCGTCGAGCGCCACGGCGTAAGATCGTGCCACCACTGCCCACAGCGTAGGCCACGCCACGCTTGCCAACCCAGACTCCGCTGAGGTCGCGGAGCGAGCCGGTGCGCTCGCGCGACCAGGATCCTCCCTTGCTGCGCACAAGGATCGTACCGCGACCGCCAACGACCACCACAGGAGAGCACCCCGCTACAGCCCGCAAAACATGTCCTGTGGGTGCCCGGCTGACGCGCGCCTTGCCATCTTTTGCTTCCACGATCAAACCCCGGCTCCCCACCGCGATGATCTTATCGCCGCAGACCGTGACGCCAAAGAGATCATCCTGCGTTGGCACGTCGACCTTGCGAAAGCCACGCCCATCCCCCACCACCAAGAGCCCACGAGCGCCCACAGCGACCACACGCCCCTTGCCACGCCAAAGAGCATGGTAATCGCCCACCACGGGGAGGTGAGTTGCCCGCCACGCCCCTCTCGAGCGCGTCAAGAGCCGCCCACGAGATCCGAGGGCCAAACATGCGGCAGAGAGACGCTCAGAGCCGCCACAGCTTACGTCGACCATCACCTGCGAAACCCCACCGGCCAGCAAGCGCCAGCGCCCACCACGACGCTCGAGGATCGTGCCCCCAACACCCACAGCCATGATCCGCCCTCGACCATCCCCGGCGATCGCCCGCAGCTCGATGGCAGTGGGTGAACGCTCTGTCCGCCACGTGTCCAGCGGACGCCTCCCGCTGCGAAGGATCTGTCCACCGCCACCCACAGCCCAAGCCTGCCCCTTTTTGTCGAACCACACGTCCCGCAAATCGGCGAGGCCCTGCACGCTCTCTTCGGCCTTCTTGCCGTTGAAGAAGACCACCGTTCGGCGGTCTCCCACCACCAGCACACGGTCCTGCCCTCGGCCAAAGATCCCTCGTAGGTGCTCATACGCGTCTGATGATCGCTTCATCCAGCTGGCCCCATCAAACGTGGCCAGCGTGCCCTCATCTCCCACGGCGAAGACCTTGCCCGCCACGCCCCAGACGCCGTTGAGGGTCACTTGAGCGGCCTGATGCTCCTTCCACCTACCTGCGTGGAAATGAAGCGCTACCCCACCCTCCCCGACAGCCCAAAGCTCCCCAGCACGAGGAGACCACACACCGTGCAAATCCGCCGCCTGTGGGCGTGGAGCCCGCAAGACGCGCCAACCCTTCTCGTCGCGAGCGAGCACGATGCCTCCGTCACCCACCGCGTAGAGGGCGTGCAAACGTGCTCCCGCCACCGCCCGCAGCGACCAACGCGTCACACGAGGGACCCAACGCAGCCCGCCAGCACGGCGCCCCTCGATGATAGTGCCTGCCTCTCCTACCGCCACCACCATGCCCTGACGGTCCATCCACAGCGCCTCCAGATCGTTGGCCTGGGGCGTGGGGTGCTCCCAGCGCCAACGTGGAGCCCTCTCAGAGGCCAGCTGGCCCACGCGCTCTAGCCTGTCCGCCACCACCGAGAGCGCCTTACAGCGAGCGTTTCCGGGGTGTTTGGGTTGTACCCGGGCGAGCTCGCGGCAGGCGTCCCGTACATCCGCCCAGCGCTGGTCATGTTGACTCTGGTGAGCCACCAGCAGCTGCCCTTGGGCCGCAGCGTCACTGCGCGGGAAGCGTCGCCAGAGCTCCTCCAAGAAGAGCTCTGCGCGGCCCCGAGTGCCCGCGGCCAGGTAGTGATGGGCGGCAGACAAGAGCGTCTCGCGGCGCACAAAGGGCGCGAGCTTGCCCTTGATCACGATGACCTGCTCGACGTGCTGCCAGGCCGCCCTGCCGCCTTGGCCGCTCTTCTGCCGAATCATGGCAGCGAGCACGCGGCCTTCGAGGTGATCGGGTTCCACGATGAAAAGAGGTGCGAGCCGGGTCTCTGCGACCTGGAGGAGCCCTCGGCCCAAAGCCTCCGCGGCACCCTCGATGATGGTCTTGGCTTCAGGCTCTTGGGTCACGTAGGTGGTGCTCTGCACCGCAGGCGACGAATGCGACGTGGGTGGCTGCGGCGCTGTGGAGCACGCTGCTTGCGCACACAAAAGCAACGTCATCAGACGCCCAGAAGCCCGCAGGCCTCCCTCATACGAAACGCCCATCATCGACCTTTTCTCTCCCGAGCCTTGCGCTTCGAGCCCTTCGCCTCCTTCTTACCCTGCACCAACACCACCTCGCGATTGATGGCTCGCTCCAGCGCGTTGACGTGGTCGCGGAAGCGTCCGTAGTCAGCGGGCGCTATCTCCACGCAGCGCCGTGTCACCCGCTGAACATAGCGCAGCTCAGAGCGCGCCTCCTCAAAAGACCAGTGCCCCTTCGCGTGCAGGCAGCGCGCCTCTATCTTGACGTCCTCCGGCAACGTGCGCGGCTGAAACCCTGCAGGCAAGGTGAATAGAACCTCCATGCTCGTCTGTTGCGGCGGGCCAAAAAATAGCGGATGGCGGCGCATCGTCCAGGTCGCCCAGTTGGCGATAGAGAGCAAGCGCGGCAGGCGCAACCTCAGCCCCGCGTCTTCCCTCTCAGCCACGTTAGAAAAGCGCCCCACGAGCTTCACCTGCAGCGGGCTGCGCACGTCACGCTGGTTTTGCGCCTTGGCGTCGAGCAATCGTCCGCCAGCGTAGATGCGATGCACCACGCTCTGCCCGAGCTGCCGCAGCATTTCGGCGTTCTGTAAGGGTTTGCGCAACGCGCCAGCGCGCTGCCCCTCAAGGCGCCAGTCGAGCACGCCCGTGGCGTTGCCTTTGGCGTCGAGCTTCAGCGTCAGCTGCCCCATGGAGCTGTTGTGGCGTGGCGCCTGATAGGGTACCTCCACGAACTGGTGGCCTGCCCCAGAGAGCACCAAGGCGAGGGTGCCCTGTACATCCGCGCGCAAAGCGCTGAGATCGAGGTTCTCGGCGGTGGCGTCGAGGAAGCGCGCCTTGTCCAGCCCGCTCTGTTTGGGCACATACACCACCGCGTGGTTGAACTGTTGGTAGGGCACGTGCCGCGCCACCTTCCCCGCGCGCCGCACGCGGATCAACGCAAACTCGGCGTCCAGGCCCAGGTGCCGCAACATCGCAATGATCAGCACCGTCTTGTCCTTGCAGTCGCCATAACCACGCGCCAGCACGGTGCCAGCGGTGTGAGGCTTGACCCCCGCGATGAAGGTCTCGTAGTCCTGTTGGTAGCGCACCTCCTTGATGGCGAAGTGATAGACGCGCGCGATCTTTTCCTGGGCGGTCTTGGCGCCCTTCACCAGGGCCTTCACCTTCCGCTTGAGGTCTGGCGTGACCTCGAAGACCTCGTTGGTCAGGCTACGCCCCCATGACGAGAAATAATCCCATGAGGGCACGGTGCTCACGGTGACGGAGCGCAGGAGGTCACGCCGCGACGGAGAGTGACGCTCGGGGCGCAGGGGCGGCACATCCAGCGCCGTGAAGCGGTGAATCGTCACGTCTTTGCGCTCTGTCACGCGATGCTCGACCTTGCCTTGAAGCGCCACGCTGAGCTTGCGCTCCTTTGGGATGGCCAGCACCCATTGGGCCCGCGCGACCTGCCCCATGGAGTGCTGAAAAAACCACGACGTGGCCAAGTGTTGCCGCAAATAGCCCCCAGGGTGCCGCGTGTGGCGATAGCGCAGCACCAGCACCGAGCCCTCCTTGAGCGCGGGGTAGCGCACTTTTTTGCTGTGCAGCGAGGTCACCTCCCGGCGCCCTCCCTCGCGATCGATGACGTAGGCGTCGAGGACCTTCACCAGACCTCGTGACGGGAGCTTGGCTTCACCGAGGCTGTCGCGCCCTGCTCGGTCCACGGGCATGCGCACGATGGTCACCACACGCTTCATGGTGCCGTCTGGCAAGAGCCGCGACGCCTCATGATCGAGCAGCCACAGCACCGAAGCCCCAGGCAGCGGCTGCGTCTTGCGCGCGTCGGCGATAGCCGCTGCAATCTCTTTGTCGGTGGGCTGCAGCGCATCGAGGATGGGGTCCTTCTCGGGGCGGATCCAGTGCACCCGATCCCAGAGGGACGCGTCTTCGACGTCCAGGCGCAGAGCGGCCCGCCACTTCTCGAGGGCCTTCTCCAGTCGGCCAGCCTCATAGTGCAAAGAGCCCTCCTTCTGCAGCGGCCTGGCCCAGCCCGGACGCAGTCGCGCAGCCTTACGGTAGTGCGCGAGGGCTCTGCCGATAGACCCACAGCGGCGCGCGAAGTCACCGAGACGGACCCACTCACCTGGATCGCTGGCAAAGAGCTCCGTGCTGCGACGCTGGAGGCGACGGGCCTCCTTACAGCCCCCCAGGGCCATGGTGGCCTGCCCCAACGCAGCACGATAACCACGATCGAGGGGGGCGAGCGTCACGGCGCGGCGCAGGTGTTCCAGCGCCTTCTTCTCGCGTCCGAGAGACCCCAGACAAGAGGCCCACTGGGCATGAAGCTCTGCCCTGCGAGGCTCGCGCCGAGCCGCGGCGCTCATCAGCCGGCACCGATCGAGCTGCCAGCCCTTAACCGTCAGCAGCAGGTCCATCTCCCGAATCCAAGCGCGCGACATCATCACGTCGCCACCCTCACGCTGCGTCTGGCCTTTGATCTCGCGCAGAAGCTCCAGAGCGCGATCGTGTTGGTCCCGTTTGCGCAGTGAGCGCGCCCGCTGCAACGCGAAGCCACGGCGATAGGGCCAGGGCAACACCAGGCCCCGCGCGATGAGCTTCGCCTCCACCTGTCGTTGTCCGGCCTGAGCGGCCAGGCGGGCCATGATGTACAACGCCACGCCATCTTTGGGCCAGCTCTCGAGGTGCGCGCGCAGCGCTGTGACGGCGAGCCGAGAAAAACCCGCCCGGGCCAGCATCAGCGCGTGCCAGAAGGAACGACGTGCTTCGTCGCTGTAGCCACCCACCACGGATGGAACCACCCACGCCTGGTTGAAGGTCTTTGCCCTTGAGGACAAGTCTCGCGCCGTCTTCTCCATGGCGAGGCTGACATCCACCTTCAAGGGCTTCCCTGACGCTGCGTCCGAAAAACCCATGGAGATGCCCCACCCCGCGTCGGATTGGCATGACTTGACGAGCACCTTATTGAAGCCCCGGCGCAGATTCACAGGGATGCGCATGGCGAAGCGCGGCGTCTTCACCAGCCCGCGGGTAGCCAGCACCAGCCGGTCGTTGATCCAGACCTTGACCGCGTCGGTGCTGCGCAGCCAGAGCGTGGCCGCGCCAGCCTTCGGTACACGCACAAAGCTGGCGAGATAGGCGGTGTTCCAGCTCGTAGGATAGAGCTGGTCACGCAACGCCAGCGCCGTACGCCCCTCCGCCATGGACAAGGTGCGCCAACGCGCCGTGCCCCGTGAGGTGGGGTAGCTCTTGTCGAAACGTAGCTCGTTCTCAGGCCCGTAAGGGGTGTCGTAGCCACGTTGCTGCTCATTGTCGAAGCCGCCAATGACGCGCCACTGACGCAAGGCGGACAAAGTTTCTGTCTTTGTCTGGGCGTCGGCGCCCTCGCCTGCGGCCCAGGCGAGAGGCACAGCGTATGTCCTGGCCTCACGCCGGGCTGCGGCGTCTGAGGCGCCCGTGGCAAGCAGTTCAAAAAGTTGGCGCAGCTCTTCACGGCGCTCCGGGCGCAAGGGAAGAAGCGCCAGGCGGGGCAGCGCTGCTGGATCACGGCCGTCCAAGAGCGACTGAAAGAGGTGTGTCCACGCGTCGTCGTTGTCGGCGCGAAGCCAGGCGAGCTGGACCAGGATTTCGTGGGCATGGGCGAGGTGGGCGTCGCTGGAGAGCGCAGCCTTGGCAGCTTTATGAGCAGCCTTCACCTCCCCTCGCCGGAGCAAGCCCTCGGCCTGGCTAGCGAGCTGCACCGCAGAGGCTGGCGCCGCGGGGCCGCGGTGGTAGTGCAGCGGCGCCACACAACCAAAGGTGAAGACGAGAGACACGAGGGTCGTGCAACGCAGGAGTGACACGAACGAGGGACGAAAAACGAAGTTTCGAAACAAGGGAGATCCTCTCAGTAGATATTCTGGCGTGCAGCATACCCTGCTCTCTGTAGCGCGCGAGGAGAAAACCGTGCCGTTTTCCCCGGCACAAAGAGCCTCAGCCAGCCAGATCCTCCATGCAAGAACCCGCGGGGTGACTGACTACACTGGCCAGGAGCCAACACCCACTGGACGATCCACGACATCAAGGCGCAGAAGACCTACAATGGTGCCTCGTCTGCAGGGGAGTGATCCTCGTCAATTCGGAGCATGACGAGCCGCCATTTCCCCCATTGGACACACCCCAGCATTCATGCCATTCCTTATGTCAAGATGAGCAAAGTGAAAGATGGCTTGGTGTTACGAATCTGTCGCGGTCACCAGTGTGGCAAACACGCTGACGCCATCGAGGCCAAGGCCCGCGAAACCATCGCAGCTGAGGGCCTTGAAGACGAGGTGCACATCGATGAAGAGGCCTGCTTTGGTAAATGCTTCTTGGGCCCAAACATCCTCGTGGAGCGCTGGCGCAATGGCGCTCGCAACGAAAAGGCGGTCTTCGCGATGATGATGAACCAGAAGCATGCTGACGCGCGCTTTGAACATCAGGTCCGCGCAGAAGACATGCCCAAGTTGATCCGCTGGCATCTCCGCGCGTACCGCGCTGCGCAAGAGGAAGAGTCTTAGTGGGACGCGACTGGGCGCTGGTGCTCGGCGCCTCGAGCGGCTTCGGCGCAGCGAGCGCTCGCGCCTTGGCCCAAGCAGGCCTGAACATCGCGGGGGTACACTTCGACACACGAGCGGGACGTGAGAAGGTAGACGTCCTGCGAGGGACGCTACAGAGTGAGGGGGTGGCGGCGCGCTTCTACAACGCCAACGCGGCCAACGCGGCCACACGCGACAAGGTCCTGTCAGCGCTCGCTGATGAACTGAACAACGACCAGCAGGTCCGGGTGCTCTTCCACAGCCTCGCCTTTGGCTCGTTGCGCCCCTTTGTCAAGAGTGACGCTGACGACGAGACGGAGGCGATGGACGAAAAAGCCATGACGATGACAGTAGACGTCATGGCGCATAGCCTCGTCTATTGGACCCAAGACCTCGTGGCGCGCGGCCTGATGCGCAAAGGCGGCCGAGTGTTGGCTATGACCAGCGCTGGGGCGAGCATCACCTGGCCAACCTATGGCGCCGTGAGCGCCGCCAAAGCCGCGCTGGAGAGCCACTGCCGGCAGCTTGCCCGCGAGCTGGCTCCAAAGGAGATCACCGTCAACGCCCTCCTCGCTGGTGTCACCGACACCCCTGCCCTGCGCAAGATCCCCGGCTGGGAAAAGCTGGCGGACGACGCACGCCGACGCAACCCCCACGGGCGCCTCACCAAACCCGAGGACGTCGCCCACTTCATCACCCTCCTGCTCCATCCCGAGGCCGCGTGGCTCACGGGCAACGTCCTGCGGGTGGATGGTGGTGAGTCTATCGCTGGGTAGCCCCCGCGGAAGACCCCGCTGGCAAAGACCCACCCCCTTTAAACTCACTTCATACCGAAAAAGGCTGGTACCCTCATAGGTGTCAGGAGGGCCTGTGTCGTGCGTGGGGTGGTGATAGCGATCCTCGTTTTATCCTCGGTGGGCTGCCGTGAGTTGGCGCCTTATGGGGCCACTCTCGCTGTGGATGCAAGGATTGCTCCGCCCCCCCTCCCCGATGCTGGCTCACCGGTCCCCTGGTGCAGCGCCGAAGAGTGGTGTCTGTCCTACCCCACCCAAACGCACTTCCAAGAACTCCATGCGATCTGGCGCAGCCCCAGGGGCACGCTCTACGTTACGGGTGATAAGGGGACGCTGCTGCGACGTGAGGGAGACTGCTCTTGGGAGCGTCTTGCGTTGCAAACCACGGTGGCACTCTATGGTGTTTGGGGCAGCGCGGACGATGATGTGTACGTCGTGGGCGCTGCGGGCACTGTGCTGCACTATGACGGAAAATCCTGGACACCCGTCGAAATCCCGGAGGCGAACGCTCTACGTGGCGTCTGGGGTTCGGGTCCGGGGGATGTCTATCTCGTGGGAGATAACGCGACGCTCCTGCACTATGACGGTCAGGCCTGGCATCCAGTCGCCTTGCCAGCGGAGGTGCCACTGGAAAAAGCCAACGGCATAGCTGGCTTCAGGGCGGTGTGGGGCAGCGGGGCCAGGGATGTTGTGGTGGTGGGCGAGCAAGGCCTGGCGTTGCGCTACGACGGCGGCAAGTGGCGATTATTGGCATCAGGTGGCACAACGCTGCACGCGGTGTGGGGCCGTGGGGCGGACGCGGTGTACATGAGCGGTGATCGAGGGACGCTGCTACGCTGCGACAACACCCTCTGCGCGCCAATCCACACGGGCGTGAGCCAATCCTTGAAAGCCATCGGTGGCATCGGCGATGACGAGATGCTGGTGCTCGGAGCTTATGGTACCGCGCTGCGCTGTGGGGCAGATGCATGCGAGCACGAGACCGCCGACTCCTATTACGATCTCCAAGGGCTGACCACCACAGGCTCAGAGCCCATCGCCGTGGGCGCCGCAGCCCACATCTTGCGCTACGCAGATAACCATTGGACCAAGTTCGCCGGAGGACAGTGGGCTGTGGGCAAGGTCTGGGCCCTCGACAGCGCCAACGTCTACGCCATCGTGCGCCCTTTCTTCCCCTACGAGGTCATCACGCAGCTCGTGCACTTTGATGGCACCCACTGGCGTGAGCTGCTCGTTTATCGCGGCCCTGGCCTTCTTCAGGGGGTGTGGGCCCACGCTGCCGACGACGTCTTTGTAGTCGGATCCGGCGGTCTGGTCATGCACTACGACGGCGCCCGCTGGTCAACGATGGAGTCAGGTGTGGAGATCAGCTTGCTCACGGTCTGGGGTGCGGGACCCGATGATGTATACGCGGCTGGAGCCCAGGGCACGACCCTGCATTATGACGGTCAGGCCTGGTCGACCATGCCCACCCCTTTGGAGGGCACACAGATCAACGCCCTGTGGGGCGCCGACGCAGAACATGTCTTTGCTGTAGGAAACCTGGGTACCGTAGTGGCGTTGCAGGCCGACGGAACGTGGATGCGAGTCACCGCGGGGGGTGGGCACCTGCGCGCGATCTGGGGCAGCTCCGCCAACGATGTCTACGCCATAGGTGATACCGGGACCATGCTGCACTATGATGGTTTAGCGTGGGCGCCGAAGTTCACTGGGATAGACGGCAACCTGCTCGGAATCTGGGGCAGTGACCCACACAACGTCTACGTCAGCGGGTCAAGAGGCTTGCTCCACTACACCAGCACGAGCCAGTCCTGGATCGACGTGCCAACCGGGCCTGGCTTCCACAAGCCCATCGCGCTGACCGGTGCCAAAGACGCGTCGGGTCTTGTGACGCTTTTTGCGGCCGGCATGTACTCCATACGGGAGAGCGCCACCATCATCATGGGAGTGATGAGATGAGAGAACCAAAGCAGAAGAGCGCGCGCCACCGAAAATTTCCGCGCGGGAGTTGCAGCGCCAGAGGGGTTGTAGGCGGCGTCTTCTTGGTGAACCTGTGTGCTTTTCTGTGTGCTTGCTCTGACTGCCCTGACTGCGCCTGCGCGCGAGACGGCGGCGCTACGGAGGGGCTGGATGCTCTGGCTGATGTCACGCTGAGCACAGAGCAGCCCACCCTCAACGATATGCGCGACGACACAACCACAGACGCACAGCTCGACAGCAGCGGGCCAGTCTGTAGCACCGACCATTGGTGCGCCATGGACGCTCCGCTGCCGACCAAAAGCAATCTCCGCGCCGTCTGGGCGGTGGCCGCCAACGACATCTACGCCGTGGGTGATGCGGTGCTGCACTATGATGGCAACGGGTGGTCTGTGCTGGAGACCCCAATGACAGGCTCACTGCGCGCGGTCTGGGCCAGCGGCCCAGACAACATCATCGCCGTAGGCACCAGCGGCGCCGTATTGCGCTACGATGGATCGCAATGGCTGGCGAGCAGCGGGGGGCCAAACCTCACCGGCGTCTGGGGCAGCAGCAAGGACAACATCTACGCCGTGGGGATCAATGGGGCGATCCGCCACTTCGATGGCAATCGCTGGACGTTGGTCACCTCGCCAACGCTCAAGACGCTCAACAGCATCTGGGGACGGACGAAAGACGACATCTACGCCGTGGGTCAACAAGGTATGGCGATCCACTTTGATGGCACGCGCTGGTCCCTGCTGGAGCCAACGGGGACCACACAAGAATTCTACGGGGTGTGGGGCGGTCCAGCGGCCAGCGATGATGTCTACGCTGTTGGCAGGGGTGGCACCCGACTACGCTACAGCGGTGGGCAGTGGAGCGCGACCAACAATACGATGACCGACGCACTCTACGGCGTGTGGGGCACGAGCGCGGCCAACGTATTCGCCTTTGGGGGCAACGGGCTGGTGCAACAATTCAATGGCACCCAATGGACCGACAACCTGCGACGGACGGTTCCCATCCTCTACGCCATGGGCGGCAGCGGGCCTGATAACCTCTTCGTCGTTGGCGCAGCGGGAACAATCCTGCACAAGACCACCAGCTGGTTGGTAATGCACTCGGCAGCGGCCCTCCACGCCATCACGGCCACCCCCTCTGGGCAGGTGATCGCTGCGGGTAACGATGGCATCATCTACCGCTACGACGGCGCCTGGTCGCGTTTGCCCTTCAACGCACGACGCCACATCTATGGGCTATCAGCTACGGCGCCCGATGACATCTTTGCGGTGAGCAGCGGTGGATATATCGCCCGCTACGACGGCCTGGCCTGGACAACCGAACGGCCAACAACCCAGTCCCTTCACGCAGTGTGGCGCAACGCCAACAGTCCTACTGAAGTCAGCGCCGTCGCCGTGGGCACCAACAGCGCCATCGTGCACTTTCAGGCGGGGGTATGGGCAATGCAAACGCCACCCATAGTCGAAAAGGATTTGCGCGGCGTATGGGGCAGCGGGCCAGCGGACATCTTCGCTGTGGGTGAGAGCGGGACCATCATGCACTTTGACGGCTCGAGGTGGGCCACGCAGGCCTCCTCCACCCAAGCCTACCTCTACGCGGTGTGGGGTCGCAGCGCCACAGAGGTTTATGCCGTCGGAAACAGCGGAACCGTGCTGCGCTATGATGGCACCACCTGGAAACCGATGGACCTGAAGGTGACCACCGGGTTCCGCGCCGTGGTGGGTGTCGGATCAGACGAACTCTACGTCGGGAGCAGTCAGAACCTGGTTTACCACTATGATGGCGAGAGTTGGTCTCTGCAGCGCTTCCCTGCCCCAGGATCGAGCAACGCGCTCTGGCATGATGGGGCGACGGGGGTGTACAGCGCGGGAAACGCTAGCTCGATCTTCCGCCGGAGCCCTTGAGTTATGCACCCCACGCGTCTGCTCCTGCCCATGCTTCTTTTCAGTGGTTGCCAATGGCTCGCAGCA
Organism: Deltaproteobacteria bacterium; assembly: GCA_019314525.1. Classification (GTDB taxonomy): domain Bacteria; phylum Myxococcota_A; class Polyangia; genus JAFCZD01. Next base: position 1,490 of record JAFCZD010000102.1, on the reverse strand, counting down.
TACGAGCCCTCAGAACCACCCAGAGGGATGGATACGTCGGTGCTGCGAATGGACGCCGCAATCACCCGAATGGACGCCCGAGTGGATGCCCGAGTGGACGCCCCAATGGACTCAAACGCAGCGCTCGCTGACAGCGGTCTCTCCGACGGAATGCGCCCCACCCCTGATGCGCCGGCGGATGCGCTGCTGGCCGATGCGCTGTTGCCTGTCGATGCGCGGTTGCCTGATGGGCCGCTTCCTGATGCGCTGGCCGACAGCAGCACGCCAACCATCGCCATCGCCTGGCTCCAAAGCTTTGCCGCAACAAAGGGGGCCAGCATCGAGAGCGTCGCCATAGACCACCAAGACAACATCTATGTTGCAGGCTATCGAACAGGTGGCACGACCTACAATGTTACCACCGCGATCCTCGCCAGCTATGCGCCAGATGGCGTGCTTCGCTGGGAGAAGTCCTTTGGCACGCCTGGCAACTACATCCGAGCCAGGAGCCTCGTTGTGGACAGCAAGGGAAATGTCTTCGTCACCGGGAACTTCTCCGGCACCGTCTATTTCAACAGTGAGGTCCTCACCAGCGCTGGCGCTTATGACATCTTCTTGGCCAGCTACGAATCCGACGGTGTCCAAAGGTGGTGCAAGAGCTTCGGCGATGTTGGATTGGACTTCGCCCACGGGATCGCCGTAGACGCGAGCGATAACGTCTTTGTAACGGGAAGCTTCGAGGGGAAGATCCGCTTCGGCGGTTCGAACCCAGTCACCGCCGAACAAAGTGATATCTTCCTAGTGAGCCTCACCACGTTGGGAACCCACAGGTGGTCTCAGGGGTTTGGAGGACCTCTCTTGGATGTTGGCTATGCCATCGCGATAGACCAGACAGGAGGCGTCTACGTCACGGGGAGCTTTTCCCAGACCGTCGATTTTGGTGGTTCCACCCTCGGCACCCTGGGCGAAGCGGATGTCTTCCTCGCCAAGTTCACCACAGGCGGCGTGCATAGCTGGTCCACGAGCTTTGGCAGCCCCGCGGCTGATAATGGCTACGGGCTCGCTACAGACAAACGTGGGGACATCTATGTGGGTGGAACCTTCGAAGGGACGCTGAGCTTTGGTGGCAGCCCTCCCCTCACCTACGCCAACAGCGGCGGGCAAGATGGTCTCTTGGCCGCGTTCACCTCTGACGGTCAACACCGTTGGTCGAAGACCTTTGGTTCTAGCTCCGACGATGGCGTGAACGCATTGAGCGTAAACGCCGCGGGAGACGTCTACGCCGTGGGATACTTTTCTTAAACGGTGAGCTTTGGTGCCAACGTCCACACGAGCATGGGTAGCCAAGACATCTTCCTAGCGAAGCTATCAGCGAGTGGAGCGTGGCTGGGAGCCGAGAGCTTTGGAGGAACGGGGTTCGATCTCGGAACAGATCTGGGGGCTGACAGCAATGGGGACATCACCATGGTGGGTGCCTTCTCGGCGACCGTAGATTTCGGCGGCGAGGAAGT
>JAFCZD010000500.1 GCA_019314525.1 Deltaproteobacteria bacterium | reverse complement strand
TGGCGTGTTCAAGATGAACATCGACACCGACACGCAGTTCGCGTTCTCCAAACCCATTGGCGATTTCGTCAAGAAGACCCCCAAGGCCTTCACGCACCAGATCGACCCCGACGACGGCACGCCCTACAAGAAGTTCTACGATCCCCGCAAATACCTGCGCGCCGCCGAGCAAGGCATGGTCGACCGCCTGCAGGAAGCCTTCGTGGACTTGGGGTCCAAGGGAAAATCTCTCTGCCGCTAGAGCTCTTCCACGACACAATCCGCTCTTCTCCGCGACACAATCCGCTCTTCTCCGCGACACAGCCCATCAAACCTTTCCGCCAGGCCATTGCGTTCCTGCATTCATCGGACACAATTCCAGCATTCCAATCTGCCAGGAGCCGGAACCCTTTTGCCAGCACTCACTCCACCAAGCGCTCTTAGGTTGCTGGCCTGCTCCCTGTTCGCCTGCTCCTTGCTGCCAGTCGGCTGCGCCACCGGCTTGTCTTCGCAATCTGATGGCACCTCCTCGAACTCTCCCGACAGCAACCCATCATTAGAGACAGCGCCAGACTCGCTCATCTCTGGGGACGGAGGCATGGACTCTCCGCCCCCCACCCCAGGCGATAGGGACAACGATGGGGTGCCCGATGCTTGGGATAACTGCCCTGATGTCGCCAACGTTGACCAAAAAGACTTTGACCAAGATGGTCAAGGAGACCCATGTGACCCAGACCCGCCCCAAGAGACCTGTGGGGAGACCACGGTGACAGCCACCCGTTTGGCGCCCAATGTCTTGGTGCTGCTCGACCGCTCGCACAGCATGCGTCTCGACGAAAAGTGGCCCCAGGCGACCTCAGCACTCGACGTGGTCTCCGAAGCCCTCGCTCCAGAGCTACGGCTTGGTCTCGCGCTCTTTGCGGGCCAAGGGGATGGCTGCATTGCGCCTGACCTCAAGCTACCGGTAGGCACCCACAGCCCAGAGAGCTTCAGGAAGGGCTACGAGAACGAAGAGCCCTGGGGGCCAACACCAACACGGCTCGCCCTCGAAACAATCCGCGCCAATCAATGGCTCACCGATCCGGGTGATCCCAGAGATGGGCTACGGTCTAAGAACGTGTTGCTCGTGACAGACGGCCAGCCCAATTGCAGCTTGAGCGACGAGGGCACTGGAGAAGACCTGGAGGCGACCGTCGTAGCCGCTGGCGACCTGGCCAAGGCGGGGACCTTCGTTTACGTGGTGGGTTTTGGCCAGGGAGTGGAGGCCGATGGGCTCAACCAGATAGCCACAGCGGGCCAAACGGACAACCCAAACGACCCGGCCAACCGCTATTTTCAAGCAGATAACGAGAGCGAACTCACCGGTGCGCTCATGGCCATTGGCGGGCAGGTCACCAGCTGTACCTTGAGCCTGGAGGGGCGACCCGGCGCTCCTGAGCGCATCTACGTGCTGCTGGGTGGAGAACCCTTGGTTCGCGATGGCAACGACGGCTTCGTCTACAATAGCGTCAATAACGTGGTCACGCTTCAGGGGCGCGCCTGCGTAACCCTAAAAGCACCGACCACACCCTCCACACAGGTTATCTTTGGCTGCCCACCCGATGGCACGCCACCCATCGACTAGGCTATCAAGCTACACATTCCTCTACTGCTCCTCGTCGGGTAGATATGCCAAAGAGCGCCGTATCACTGACGGTCTCTCGCCTCTTTGTAAAGGCCCATCATGTTCAAGACCTGCGCTTTCATGCTCACACTGTTGACCGCCCTCCTCGTCCCGGGTTGTGCGACGCCCAATCAAACGTTCAACCGCGAGCAGGCAATCAAGATCATCACCGACCCCCCCCAGGCCAACCTCTGGCAAAGAACAGGCCGCGATCGTGTGCTCCTCGGCAAGGGCGAAGCGATGCTACGGGGCAGCTACACGGTAAAGCGCTCGGGGTTCAACCCACTCTTCTGGCTAATCCCAGCGGGTGGCGCGGCCGTCGTTGGCGGCGGCGCGGCCTTGGCAGCGAAGGGCGGGAAATCCGCGGGTGGAGGCATTGCCCTGATCATGGCTGGCGCAAGCGTGCTCATTCCCGGCGCGCTCGGTCTGGTCTACAGGTACCGCGAGAAGGGGAAAGAGCGCGTCTCCATGAGTCGACCTCTGAGCATTCGAGCCGAGCTCGACGGCTACGAGCCCGCCTATTTGCGTTTGCGCCTGCCGAGCAAGAGGACGGAGGCGCGCCTCAAATTGAAGCCGCGCTGGTTTCTTCCGCTGGGCATCGCCCGCCGCGCCGATCTGCAGCGGCCAGAGTCCGTCCCCAGGTTGATCGCTGGACTGTCCCACAAAACCCCTATGATAAGACGGCGTTCTGCCAACACACTGGGCACTCGACGCCTGCGCCAACCCCTGACCTTCGACCAGCGCATGGCGGTGGCATCCGCTCTGGAAAAGGTCTGGCAAACAGACACCCACTACAACGTGCGCCAAAGAGCCAAGGCGGCGCTCTCCTTCTATCGTCGGGGTGGACTCGGGACCAGCAGAGGACAGCCTCGAAGACACCCCCGATCGCTGAAGATCCTCGGTGCCAAAGGGCGTGGGCCCATCGTCGCCGTCTTCGACCTTCGTGATCGCAGTGGAAAACTCTCACGCTCGGCCCGCAAGCAGCTCTCGGAGTACTGGGCCACCATCCTCGCCGAGGGTGGCCACTTCAAGGTGGTGCCCCGGGCGAGGGTGCGTGAACTGCTCGCGGAGCAGAAGAAGAAGAGCTACAAGCACTGCTATGAGAGCCGCTGCCAGATTCAGCTCGGCCGCGCCCTCGCCGCGCAGAAGGCCATCGCCCTCAGCCTGCTGCAGCTCGGCAAGCGCTGCACGCTCACGGCGCGGTTCTTCGATCTAAAGACCGAGACCGCCGAACGCGCAGCCACCATGCGAAGCGGCTGCCGGGTCGACCAGCTCAGCGAGGCGCTGGGGCTGCTCGCTTTGCGCCTGGCTCGATAGCGCCGCGGCGTATCTGTGTGCGATACGTGGCCCTCAGGAGTGTATGGGGGGTTCGAGGTGGTCGAGTACGACGAGGCGCAAGAAGCGAGACCCTCAACCGCCGCCCGAGCCCCATTTGAGCCCCAGAGCTTTGAAAAGCCCGGTGGATTTGGCCATCACCGCCAACACCGCCACGGGCGCGAGGTAGCGCAAAAGCCCCAACCAAGGCCCGTAGCTCCAACCTGGCGTCTCAATGGAAAACTCCTCTTTGCGCTTGTCGGCGTTCATGCGCCAGCCAACGAAGATCGCGATGAGCAAGCCCCCAAGGGGCAGCATCCAGTTGGAGGAGAGTTTGTCCATCACGTCGAAGAACGACAAGCCAATGGCGTCCTTCATGCGCCCACCAAAGAACGCGCCCCCCGAAAGCGCCGAGGGCACACCCACGAAGAAGATCACGGTGCCCGTCACGATCACGGCCTTGGAGCGTGTCCAGCCTAAAAGATCGATGAAGGTGCTGGCGACCACCTCGAGGAGCGAGATGCTCGACGTCAGCGCCGCGAAGACGAGGAGCATGAAAAACGCGCTGGCAAGAAGACGCCCGCCAGGCATTTGCGCGAAGGCCATGGGCAAAGATTGAAACACCAGCCCAGGCCCCGCTGAGGGATCGATGCCATAGGTGTAAGTCACGGGAAAGATCACGATGCTCGAGAGCAGCGCCACGCCTGTGTCCAGCAGGGCGACCCACATGGACGAGCCCAAGATGCTCGTCTGCCGTGGGAGGTAGCTGCCGTAGGTGAGCATGGCGCCCATGCCGAGGCTCAAGCTGAAAAAGGCCTGCCCGAAGGCCTCGAGAAACCCTGCCGGTTTGAGCTGGTCTGTGTGCAGGCCAAACATGAAGTTGAGCGCGCTGCCTGCTCCAGGCAGGGTCAACGCATAGACGCCCAAACCAAGGAGCATGGTGAAGAGCGTGGGCATCAAGATCCGGGACCAACGTTCGATGCCTGATTGCACGCCGCCGATGACCACGCCGATGGTGGCGGCCATGAAGCCCGCATGCAGGCTCACGTTGAGCATCGGGTTGGCGAGGAGCTCATCAAAGAGGCCCTTGATGACGTCCAGTTCTTGAGGGGTATTGGCCGTAAAGCCCTGCCCCACGGCCAGCGCGGTGTAATAGACCGACCAGCCCGCCACAACGCTGTAGTAAGAGAGGATTACGAAGCCTGCAGCCACGCCCATCCATCCTGTGAGCGTCCACGGGCTGCCCTTGCCCGCCAACGAGCGAAATGCTGGCACGGGTGAGCGCGCGGTGGAGCGGCCCATCATGATCTCGGCGTTCATGATGGGGATGCCCACCGCCACGACGCAGGCGAGGTAGATCAGGATGAAGAGCCCCCCGCCGTTATTGCCGGTGACGTAGGGAAACTTCCAGATGTTGCCCAAGCCAACGGCGCTGCCCGCCGCTGCAAGGATAAAACCGACACGCGATGCCCAAAAGCCGCGCTGAGATACAGGTCCAGCCATGGGGCGAAGCTATAGCAGAAAGTGGCGCGATGAGGCCAGCGCGGAGGTCATGTGCCATGCGTGTGCCAGGG
>JAFCZD010000499.1 GCA_019314525.1 Deltaproteobacteria bacterium | reverse complement strand
CGACGAGCAGACCATCCTCATCAACCACTGGCCCCTACGACGTGACCTGGCGATCCTCCCGGCGATCCCACGTTTCTGCGTCTGGTGTGGCACCCGAGCCACCGAGGATTGGGCTACGCGCTATCGCGCCAAAGCGGTGGTCTATGGACATTTGCACATCCCACGCACCCATCATCGGCACCATGTGCGCTTCGAAGAGGTCTCTCTTGGCTATCCGCGTCAATACGATCGCAGCTATGGTCTCACCGCCTATCTACGTGAGATCCTACCTGGCCCATCAACGCCGACCCTCTTGATTCGGCACTCCCCAGCCGAAAAGACGGCGAAAAGACTCTGAAAATACGCCGAAAAAGGCGCTAGTTCGCCGGTAGACGTAGACTTGGCCCACCCGTCATTGTATCTAACCCACGATGCATACTTGGCTGATTCTCATTGGCATGGTCTTTTTTCTGTGGATGCTCTACCGACGCGGGGGCGCAGCCCAGAGCGGGGTGCTCTCCTTTGGCAAGAGTCGTGCGCGCGCCGTTGAGGATGAAACGATCACCTTTGACGACGTCGCTGGCGTCGACGAGGCTCAGGAAGAGCTCCAAGAGGTCGTTGACTTCTTGAAGAGGCCTGAGCGCTACACCAAGCTGGGCGCGCGGATCCCCAAGGGGGTGCTGCTGGTAGGCCCTCCAGGCACGGGGAAAACCCTGCTTGCGCGCGCGGTAGCAGGTGAAGCTGCGGTGCCCTTCTTCCAAATGTCCGGCTCTGATTTCGTAGAGATGTTCGTCGGTGTTGGGGCAGCCCGTGTGCGTGACACCTTCAAGAAGGCCCGTGAGTCGGCGCCCTGCATCGTCTTCATCGACGAGCTGGATGCTTTGGGCAAGGCCCGTGGCTCAGGCGCCATGGCCCACGAGGAGCGCGAGCAGACCCTCAATCAGCTGCTGGTGGAGATGGACGGCTTCGATCCCACAACGGGAATCATCCTGATGGCGGCGACCAATCGGCCCGAGATTCTCGACAGCGCGTTGCTGCGAGCCGGGCGCTTTGACCGCAACGTCATGGTTGACCGCCCCACCAAGGATGGACGAGAGGCGATCTTAGAGATCCATGCTCGTAACGTCACCCTCGACAGCCAGGTTCAGCTGGGCAAGATCGCCATCAGCACACCAGGCTTCGCGGGCGCGGATCTCGCCAGCCTCGTCAACGAAGCCGCGCTCCTGGCTGCCCGGCGCAAAAAAGACAAGGTCACCATGGCCGAGCTCGAGGAAGCCATCGAGCGTGCGGCGTTGGGTTTGGAGAAGAAGGGCCGCCTGCTCGATCCCCAAGAGCAGCGCTATGTGGCTTACCATGAGCTGGGCCACGCGGTGGTGCGTGAGGCGTTGCCTGGCCTCGACCCTGTGAACAAAGTGACGATCTTGCCACGAGGGATGAGCCTTGGAGTGACCTGGTCACTGCCCGAAGAGCGCTTCATCACCACCTACTCCAGGCTGCGCGACGAGATTGCCACGCTCCTCGGTGGACGCGCCGCTGAGTTGGCGTTCATTGGCGAGGCATGTACTGGAGCCCAGGACGACCTGGCTCGCGCAACCCAAATCGCCAGTGATATTGTACGCAAATATGGCATGAGCGAGGTGGGCCTGCGAACCTTCGATCGCGATCGAGCGGCCATGGTCAACCCCGAGCTCGCCGTGGCGTCACCCCGTGATCATGGTGATCAGACGGCGCACTCCATCGACAGCGAGGTCCAGCGCTTGATCGCTGATGGGCTGAAGAAGGCCACTGAGGTGCTTGAGAAGCATCGGGACGCGGTGGAGACGCTCTGCGACGAGCTCGTGGACAAACAGCAACTCACCGGAGAACGTGTACGTGAGGAACTGGGCCTGCCCCCGCGCGAGGCCAAAACCCAGACGTCCGACGCCGACTAGTGTTCAACGAGTTCGGCCCCCGGTAGGAGCGTTCGATGCATGAGCTATCCATCGCCGTTGACCTCATCGCCACCATCGAAGATACCGCGCGTGCACACCAAGCCACCGGCGTGAGCTTGGCTATCGTCGAAGTAGGTGCCCTCTCAGGAGTCGTCCCTGACGCCCTCTCTTTCGCCTTCGAGGTGGCGCGCAAGGGGTCCCTCGCCGCCGACTGCACACTAGAGATCAAAGAGGTCCCACTCAAAGCACGATGCTCCGCTTGCCAGTGGGAGGGAGAAATCGAGCCACTCAACCCTGTCTGTCCAAGCTGCAAGGAGCTCTCGATGGAGGTTCTTTCCGGCCGCGACATGCGGCTGGTGTCTATTGAGATCGATGAGGAGAAAGACCATGCATGAGATCAACGTGGGAGCCGACCTGCTGGCCTCCAACGACGCCGCTGCGCTGCACAACCGGGAGCATTTCGTCGACCATGGCGTCTACGTGCTCAACCTGATGAGCAGCCCTGGGGCGGGTAAAACGACATTATTGGAAAAAACGGTGCAAGCCCTACGCGAGCGCTACCGCATCGCCGTGATCGAGGGAGATGTGCAGACCAGCGAGGACGCTGACCGCATCGCCAAGCATGGGGTGAAAGCAGTCCAGATCAATACGGGCTCCGCGTGCCACCTCGACGCGCGCATGATCGACAAGAACCTGCACCACTTCGACCTCGACCAGCTCGACATGCTCATCATTGAAAACGTTGGCAACCTCGTCTGCCCCGCGGAGTTCGATCTCGGCGAACATGACAAGGTGATGGTGCTCTCGGTGACGGAGGGCCACGACAAACCCAAGAAGTACCCGGTGATGTTTCACGTTGTACGCGCGATGGTGCTCAACAAGATCGACCTGCTCCCTCACGTAGACTTCGACGTGGACCTGGCGATCCGCTCAGCGCGCGCGTTGAACCTCGACTTGGACGTGATCAAGGTCTCGGCGCGCAGCGGGGAGGGCCTCGAAGATTGGTATCGCTGGCTCGAGGAACGCATCGAGCGCGTCAAAGCCACTGCCACCAAATAGCTGATGAGACTGCACCTCGTCGACGGAACCTACGAATTGTTCCGTATGTATTTTGGTGCCCCCAAGAGCACCTCACCCACAGGGAAAGAGGTGGGCGCGACACGAGCGCTGCTTTCCAGCCTCCTCGCCCTAGTGCAGAAAGAAGGCGCGACCCACGTGGGCGTGGCCTTTGACACGGTGGTGGAGTCGTTTCGCAACGCACTCTTCGACGGCTACAAAACGGGTGAGGGCCTCGACCCCCTGCTCTTCGCGCAATTCCCGCTCGCTGAACGCGCCGCTCGCGCCTTGGGCTTGCGCACGTGGTCGATGATCGAGCATGAGTGCGACGATGCCCTAGCCACGGCCGTCGGACGCTTCGTGGACCACCCAGAAGTAGACAATATCGTGATCTGCTCACCAGACAAGGACCTCTGCCAATGCGTCCGTGGTGAGCGGGTGGTGCTCTACGACCGGCGCCAGAAGGTGACCTACGACGAGGCGGGCGTGCGCGAAAAGTTTGGCATCTTCCCCACCTCCATCCCCGACTACCTGGCCCTGGTCGGTGACGCGGCCGACGGCATCCCCGGCATCCCACGTTGGGGGGCAAAATCGGCCGGGCAGGTGCTCGCCCATTATGGACACCTCGAAGCCATCCCTGATGATGGCGAAGCATGGGAGATCAAGGTGCGAGGCGCCAAAGCGCTCGCGCAATCTCTGGCAAAACACCGCGAGCAAGCCCAACTCTACCGGAAGCTCGCCACCCTACGCGAAGACTCCCCCTTGGACGAAGAAGAGCCTGCGCAGCTTGCTTGGCGCGGCGCAGAACGCGAGGCGCTCACTCTTCTCTGTGAAGAGCTCGGCGAGACGCGTCTACTCTCCCGCGTCGAACACTGGGCTTGAATGCATTGACGTCTGGGCTGGGCTGTGGCAACGCACTGGCTATGAAAACATCACTATGTCTAACCACAGCAGTGTTGGCCGCATGCGTCCTCGGCGGCTGCAAAGATGAAAAAAACAAGGCCCCGGTGGGTAAAACAACCGCACAGCAGGCCGCTCCTGCCGCAAAGAAGATGGCAAAGCCGGCGGGACACTCCCCTATGGGCAAGGGTGCAGGCGCAGTGCATGGTGGAGGCATGGTGGCTGGCGCAGGCCAGGGCGCGCTTGGCGGCAAGGTGCTCGAAACCATGGACGCTGGAGGCTACACCTATGTGAAGCTCGACAGCGCCAAGGGGCACATCTGGGCAGCTGTACGCAAGACCACGATCAAAGTGGGCCAGGACGTGGGTATTGCTAACCCAATGCTGATGAAGAAGTTCGAGAGCAAGACCTTGAAGCGCACCTTCGACGAGATCTATTTCGGACGCCTTAGGGCCAGCGGAGGCGGCATGGGCATGGGCCACAAGGGCATGGGCGGCAAGGGCATGGGCGGTAAGGGCATGGGCGGCAAGGGCATGGGTGGTAAGAAAGACGTCCATGGCAGCGTGAGCGCTGCGCACGCCGGTGGCCACAAGCTGGAGAAGGTCGCGGCCAAGGTGGAAAAAGCCAAAGGAGGCCACACCGTCGTCGAGATCTTCACAAAGCGCAAAGA
>JAFCZD010000498.1 GCA_019314525.1 Deltaproteobacteria bacterium | reverse complement strand
TTGCCCGTTGAGCCTTTCGGTGTGCTGGTGCAAGAGCCCGTGGCAGTGCACCTTGATGCCCAAGGGCGCCGTCAAACGTGCAGCGACGGGATCTCCGCCGTTCCCTGTGCTTGCGGTTCCCTGCCCAAGTGCACTGACGAGCAACGCTTCAACTGTTGTGAGGACGCTGGCGCCTTCGATCACGTTTATGTGGCCCACCTCGCCGGCGGGGAGGTCTCTTTCTTCACCTCCGACACCGCAGGTGTGCGTTTGGTCGACTTTCGAGGTGGCTTCTTCGACACCACATCATCGATTCGAGGAGGTTTTGCTCTCGCAGCAAGCCTGCCTGGCGACACATCGATGCCGGTCTACGTCAGCAGCCGTACAGCCAGCAGTATCGCTTCGTTCGTGATTCAAGAAGACCGTCGCGTCATCGCTGCACCTCGTGCGCCGATTCAAGCGGCTTCGCCAGGCACAGACGTGCGCGGTATCGCCTTCGCGCCAGGTGGTGAGGTGCTCTACGCTGTGAGTCGCTCGCCTGCCTCCTTGGTGGCCCTTGATATGTCCCGTGAAGACGGAGTGCCGCGGGCAGAGCCCCTCTGGATGACAGAGATCTGTGGCGACCCAGGCGTGGTGCGCTTGGCGCAGAACCCTCAAAAGCCCCATGACCCTATGGCCCAGCTGGCCTATGTCGTGTGTTTTGCAGAGCCCGTCATCTACGTGGTGGACACTCAGTTGGCGCAGGTGGTGGACCGGATCTACACCGGAAATGGAGCCAACGGGCTCGTCCTCGATGCTCGAAACCGGCGCGCGTTCACGGCCAACTTCGTGGAGAACACCGTGGGTGTGATCGATCTCGACCCAAGCCGCGCGACATACCACCAGATGGTGCTTCGTCTCGGCCTGCGGCGGAACTTGGTGAAAGACTGATGAACTTTTTCTCTAGAGGTCCAGCTCTCTTCGTGCTTGCTGGCGCGCTATTTTGTTTGATCGCCTGCGAGGACGATCTGGTCCTGACGACGACCAAGAACCTGCATCGGCCCAGCGCCATTGCCATGGCTTGTATCGGGCGTAGCGCCGACGACGCGGGGGTGCAGACCGGCTTCACGGCGGACCGCTGTGAGAAAATAGACACTGAGACAACAACGGACGCTGGGACAACGGACGCTGGGACAACGGACGCTGGGACAACGGACGCTGGGACAACGGACCCAGGTGTGCGCGGCACCCTCTTTGGTCTTGTGGCTAACTCTGCCCGCGGTGACGTGGCGCTTTTTCGCACGGATCAGAGCGGCGAGCCGCTGGTAGACCTCGATCCTGCGTCCCCAGGTTTTGGTTTCGTGCCCGTCGGGAGCCTGCCCACGGACATGAAGACCACCTCCGATGGCTGCCGAGCCTTCACCGCCAACTCGGGATCCTGCGATCTCTCCAGCCTCGACGTGCCTGGCATGGTGCAGCTCGCTGCCGATGAACTCAAGCAGCCCGCGTCGAGCTTGGTCAGACGAATCGTGCCTCACACCAGCGCTGGACCGCTCCTCGCAAGACCCCACGAGTTGGTGGTCATCCCTCAGTCTGTGCCTGATAAGGGGGATGACCGCTGCGATGCCCAGGCGGCCTATCGTGCGTTTGTCACCTTCCCCAGCTGTAATTTGGTCGCAGAGCTCGATTTGCGTACAGGTCTGGTGCTCCAGGCCGTGAAGATCGAGGCTGACGGCACGTTTACCACCACGAATACGCCAAACTGTAAGCCCGAATGCTCAGCATCCGTCCCCATCCCTGATGCCACCTATCCCATGAGCGACGGTTCTCTGAGTGATGCTGCGGTGGATGCTAGGGTGGATGGCCCTGTTTTGGATGGCCCTGTTTTGGATGGCCCTGTTTTGGATGGCCCTGTTGGTGATGGCCCTGTTGGTGATGCGGCGGTGGATGGTCCTGGCGACGATACGCGCGATGGATCCACGGGCGAGAGGGTGGATGGCGGCGTTGAGGTTGATGCCACCGCGGATGACGCGAAGGCGGCCATTGATCCCATGGCGGGTGCTACGGGGCCCTTGCCTCAGTCTATCGTTATCAACGCCGATGGGACGCGCATCTTCATCTCGTCAGCTGGCGCTAACTTCATCTCCGCCATGGACGTGGGCAGTGACGGCCTGCTGCAGAACGCTAGGGCCATCGTGCTCTCCGGTGAAAAGGTCCAGACCACACGATTGGCGATCACCCCTGAGACCCGTTTTGTGGGTGAGTTCATTTACGCGGTGGCCCGCGATCAGAGCGTGCGTGTGATCTCTACCGCCCTCGAGCGTGAATGTGAGACCAACCTCGACCTTTCGATCCTCCCTTCCACGGCGTCAATTTCGCTGGAGCGCGCACGCTGTTTTCCCGTGGGTGATCCCGATACACCGCCACAGCGAGTCACTGCCACCGGTTCCGGGCTTCGGTTTGGCGCCCGAGTGCCCGTGGAGGTTACGTTTATGCGTGGCCTTGAGCCCCCCGATGAAGCCAGCGACGCTGAGAGCGAGGCTGTGCCACTTTATGGGGTGTTCGCGTTGGTGGCGACATCTGACGGTACTGTCTTTGTCGTCGATGTAGAGGATTGGCGCATTGTCTCCTCTGAGGCGCCCGAGTTTCCGCGCACGCAGCTGCCCCATCGCATCCGTAATGCAAGCCTCGGTGGCGAGGAAGAGGAGTCGCCCAAGCTTGAGGTGGCGTCGGTTGTGGGCGGTGGCCTTGGTGGCGTCCCGGTGGTTGTGGAGAGTGAAGAGCCCGCCACGGACGCTGACCCTCTGGGTATTCGAGCGGTCGCTGAGCGCACGAACCTGAGCTGGTTGATGACTTATGAGCCACGTTTGGTGGTGCGTCTCTCGGGCCAGCTTTTGGTGGATGAAAACAAAGTCTGGCTGCACGACCGGGGCGCCGAGTTTTGTGATGCTCGCGTGCTTGGTCGGCTAGAGGAGCAAGGCAGGGCGCTGCGCCACGGTGATATCGTTGGCTTCGTGGGCTGCGATCAGGACGAGGACTGCGCTGTCAACCAGACATGTGAGCGTGTAGTGGGCCAGGAGAGTGAGTTTGGCCTTTGCTTCGATCGTGGGCGCACGGCTGACTTGCTAAACGAGTGTGGTGCATTTCTCCGCGGTAAGCGGGAGTTCCTCGTGCGCCGCGCCGAGCGTGACCGGTTGCTCTTGGATGTGCTCCCCGAAGAGCCCCAGCGTGTGTTTAAAGAGGAGGGGCAAATTGGCGAATGCGTCAGCAATGGTGACTGCGCTGACGGCTACCTTTGCGCGCTCTGGGACCGACTCGTGCCTGACGATGCGGAGCTCTCGCTCACCAAGGGGGACTGCTTTCGCCCTGGCTGCACAGAGAACGCTGACTGTGCCTCCGGTTATTGTGTTCAGCCTCTCGCTGGTGGGTTCAAGGTTTGCGCCAGCGCGCCGCCTCCTTTGGAAATCGGTCAGCGCTGTGATGTCGATGAGAGCTGCCGCTCGAATAAGGTGGGGGAGATTTGCGAGAGCGACGGTGGTTGTGACGCCGCCTCTGAGTGTCGCTACCTCACCAACACCAGCTCAGACAAGACCTGCGTCGATCGGGGTTGGCGCTGCCAGTCCCTGCCTTCCGTTGGGAGGCGGTGCATGCGCCCCAGCCCCTGCTTTTCACAACTCCAGCGCTACGAGGTCCGTGCTGGGCGGTCCTTCATGCTCGCGACGCCCCATCGTGTGGTGGCTGATCCTCAGACCGGGGAGTGCGTCGACGACAGTGAAAAAAGTCCACTGCTTCAACCACGTATCGACATTGGTTTGCCTGTCTACCCGGTAGTGATGGGGCCCACCTGCCAGAATAAGTTGCCGGGCGTTCCCGAGCCCAACCCCTGCGTTGCCCGTGAAGAAAGCGGCTATTTGGGTTTTGAGTCCAAGGCAGGCGCTGAGGGCGACCGGAGCTTCACTCAGGGTGGGCCTACCTACCAGATCCACTATGCCAACCCTGACTTTCACTTTCGTCTGGGCATGAGCCACCTCACCGCCTTGCCTGCCGCCAGCGAGGGGGGAGTGGCCACCTCTGCGGCCATGCCCGAGCGCGGCCTCTCCATCGAGTTCGAGGTGCAGACGGGCTACAGTTGGCTCGTGGCGCCCGGTGCGAGCACCGTCGCGCTGCCCCACCGGATGCTCGTGGCGCCCGATGGCTATCTCTACATGGTGGACACGGGGGACATCACCACGGTTACAGGGACTCGGGTCGGCCAAGTGCTGCGTTGGCAGGCCAATACCCTCGTGTTGGATCTCTTCAGCATGAAGTAGCCCCAATCCTCAAACTCCAAGCGTGAATGTTCCCACGGAGTTGAGGTCGATCGCACGCCCACATCCTTGACATGGCTTCGTCTCTCCCCTAACTGCTCTGCTCCACGCTCGTGGAGACTGCAGAGTTCCTTCTGCAGGAGAGGAGATGACCATGTTCGTCTTTATGTGGGGTTCGCAGTCTTGGCCTTTGCCTATGGCTGCGCGGATGATGCAAAAACACTCATAGATAGCGGCAAGGCGAAGGATGGGGTGGCTGCCGATATCACAGGCACAGGGGTGGAAGCCGGCGCAGGGGTGGAAGCCGGCGCAGGGGTGGAAGCTGGCACAGGGGTAGAAGCCGGCAGTACTCCAGACGCGAAGCCCAGGCCAGACAGCTCGGCGTCTGCTGACGCGAGCGTGACGTTTCCAGGCATTTCTCAAGCTGAGCTCAGGCGGATTACCGCCACGCTGGCCGATGACGCGATGAATGGACGAGATGAAGGCACGGCGGGTGGCCAAGCAGCGCGGAAGTTCATCATTGATGAGCTGAAGAAATGCGGTGTCGAACCAGCAGGTGACAACGGCACCTTCGAGCAGGAGATCACCACAGGATGGGGCACCAACATCATCGCTAAGATCACAGGTAGGGGTACAGACGCAGAGAAGGCCCGCCACATCGTCCTTTCTGCCCACTACGACCACCTCGGAAGTTGTGGCGGCGCCATTTGCAATGGTGCCGATGACAACGCTGCGGCCGTGGCGATGGTCATTCGCGTGGCGTGTGCTCTTGTGAAGAACCCCACCAAGCGTTCCGTGATCATCGCCTCCTGGGATGCCGAAGAACCCCCCACCTTTCTCACCGACGAG
>JAFCZD010000497.1 GCA_019314525.1 Deltaproteobacteria bacterium | reverse complement strand
CGGTCGGCCTTCTCAGGGCGCTCTCTGGCGCGGGTGATGCTGTCGACGATGCCTTGCCAGTGCACCCGCTCTTCTTCGCGGCGGAAGACGAACTCCACGCCAAGGGCCGGTGTGGGCTCCCGCCGTCGCCAGCGCACGACGCCCTCCATGTCGATGGGCTCGAGGAGCCCTGGGAACGACAAGGTAAACGCCATCTGCGCCCCGATCTCGAAGGGCCAGGCCGTGCGGAGCATGATCCCACCCGAGCCGAGGTTTTCGATGGTGTCGTCGAGCAGCTCTTGGGCCATGCGATAGCGCACGCGCAGCAGCAGCTGAATACGTGATGAACGACGTCGCTCGAATTCACCGCTCAAGCTCTACTCCTTGGCTTGCATGCTTATCTATGATCGTAAGGGGCAAAGGCACCCGCTGCCAAGTCGTAGACTTCTGTTCCGTCGTTGACTTTTCCTCAGCCCTCGAGCACGGCCTTGGGCGCGAGGTAGATCACCTCGTGCGCTGGTAAGACCTCGCGCTCACCTGCGGGGTTGAACTCAACCTTGTCGCTCTGGGGTTCGCGCAGGCCGAGCACCACCAAGGAGTGCCGGCTGCGCAGCTCACGCTCGAGCTCAGCAAAGGTGGTGGTGGACTTCAGCGGGTTGGCTCCAATGTAGAGGCTGTGGGCGCCAGCGGTGGCGACGCTTGTCATCACCGAGCCCGAGCCGTGCTGGCTGAGGGAATGCGCTAGCAGCGACCTCGTCGGCCCCCGCGGCGTAGGCGTGGGCAACGTTTTCGCTGTCGAGGATCTCGGCGACGATGTAGAGCGGTTTCTTGCGGCGCGGTGTGTCAGGGTGTGCGGCCATGAAGGCGCGCAGGGTGAAGAGCACGAGGATCGTCGTCGCGTCGGCTTGTTGGGGTTCACAGCTGCGTGAGCCCACGATAATTGTCGAGTCTGCCTCGGCGATCTTGGCCTTGGCCAGCTCGCTCTCACGGCTGGGGTCGCCGCTGATCCATCCGAAGTCTGGTGGGAGGTCCTTGGGGCGCTCGCCCTGAGCGAAGATCAGGACCTCGCGATCGAGTTGCAACATCTCGGCTCGCAGGGCGTCCAGCAGCAGCCGTGCCCTCTTATCATAGCCGCAGACGATCACGTGGTTGACATGTTGCGACATGCGGAATTGGTCCTGTCTCAGTTGCAAGACGACGCTCACCAGCGTGCTGCCGACGATACCCGCGAAGAGCGCTAGGGTAAACATCCCCATCACCATCAGCACGCCGGAGATGACCCGCCCCACGGTGGTGACGGGGGTTACGTCCCCGTATCCCACTGTGGTGATCGTGACCAACGCCCACCACAACCCATCACCAATGCTCTCGACGCGCGTGCCCAAGGCGCCCCGCTCAGACAAATAAAGCGTGATCCCAGCAGCTGTCACAGTGAGCAGCAGCAGCGCCAAGGCGGAGACATAGAGCAGCGCGTTATCCTGCAGAGCTCGCAGCAAGCTCAAGAAGGGGCGCGAGTAGCGAAAAAGCGGGAGGGGGCGCATCAGGCGCAAGAGGCGCAACGCACGCAGCATGCGCAGCGGCGGGTAAATGGCGAGGAGGGCGAGGATGTCGATCAATAGCAAGGGATGGGTGCAGAAGCGCAACCGCCCACCGATTTGCCCCATGAGTCGCCGCGCGGCCTTGTGGTGAAAGATGTCGAGCTGAGGTGGCCGGTAGCTAAGCACGCGCAGGAGCAGTTCGATGGCGAAGAGGCTCAAGAATACCTGGTCGATCTGTCTCAGGGTGTCTTGGAGCGCCGGCCCAGAGGCGAGCTCGATGCTGAGGTTGAGCAGAGAGAGCGTGATGAGCGTCCAAACGATCCCATCCATGGCACGATAGGCGCGCGCGCCACGCTGGTGGAAGGCGATATGTAAATATTCGAAAACACGTCTCATGGAGAGAGTAGCTTCGCAGACAGTGCTCCAGACGTCCACATGGGGCGATGCCCAAGGTAGTGGTGACACCGCTTCTGAGCTGCTACTGCTAAAGGATGCTCCAGCGCGAAACTACCGCGGGCGTGCTCCGTTTTCGCCTCTCCAACAAGATTTTCGGCCAGGGGGGCTACTTCACGGCTTGCTATTGGGTCGATGGGTTGCTCATCGACAGTGGCTGCGCCCACACGGCACGTGAACTCGACGCCGCCCTCGCAGATCACCGCCTACAGCAGATCGTCAACACCCACAGCCACGAGGACCATTTTGGCGGAAACGCTCGCCTTGTGCGCCGCCACGGGGCTCGGGTCTTGGCGCATCCCGCTGGCCTCGAAGTGATGGCCGCGCCACGACGTCACCTGAAGATGCAGCTTTATCGCCACGTCTTCTGGGGCGTGCCTGAACGCTCCCTCGGTGAGCGCATTGGAGAGGTCGTGCACACCAAGCATCACCGCTTCGAGGTGATCGCCACGCCAGGGCATTCGGTAGATCACATCGCGCTCTTCGAGCGTGAGCGTGGGTGGCTCTTCACGGGGGATGCCTTCGTCGGGGGCCGCGACCGTGCTTTGCGTGGCTCCGCTGACGTCCGGTTGATCATCGACTCCATGGAGACCATGGCGGCGCTAGACGCGCGGCTGATGTTTGTCGGGAGCGGGCGTGTTTACCAAGAGCCGAGCGCTCAGCTGCAAGTGAAGATCGACTATCTACGGGAGCTTGGGGAGCGCATCATGCGCTTGCGGCGGCGGGGGGCCAGCGTCTCACGCATTCACCGCCTGCTCTTCAAACGCCGACCCTTCGTCTCTTATCTCACAAGTGGTGACTTCACCGGCGAGCACCTTGTTCGCTCGTATTTGCAGAGCGAATGAGCGAGTTACGCTGGGAGCGGTCTAGCTCGCAGCCCTGACCTGCTGCGTAGGGCGCTCGAGCCCTTCTCGTGAGCGGAAGAGCTGACCGCAGTTGCTTCCGATGGCAATCTCATCCGCGTCGCCAATGCTCACCACCGTCTCGAAGCCGGCCCCTTCGAGCTTCTGCACCAGCACGTTTGCGGCGGCGGGGCGTGCTGCTTCGATGATGGTCTGGAGGCCGTTCTCCTCGGCGCGCTCAGTGGGATTAAGGGGAGTGAGCTTGATCATGAAGTGTTCAGTGTCGAAATGCCGTTTCAGTACATCGATCTCTACCGGCATCTCCTCAGCCAGCGCAAAGTTGAGCGCCACACGCCGATCTCCTGGTTGAAAGAAGCGTCGACCCATATCGGCGATGGCTTCGAAGGAGAGTTGCTGGATCGGCATCAGCCGTCGCCGGGTCTGCTCGTCGGTGCTGTTGAGAGAAAACTGCAGCTGAAAACGTCCCCCACCTTTGGTGGAGCGTGGCGCATAGTGTTCGTGCTTGAGGGCGGTGAGACGGGTGAAGAAGTCATCGCGCCCTGTGGGGGCCACCGTCGAGATACAGGCGATCAACCCCTCATTGGGCACCACCTGGGGCAGCCCCTTCAACGCCTCGAGGACGTTGTTGTTGAGGGAGGGCTCACCCATGCGCGCGAAATGCACCTTGAGCTTACGTGTTGTCAGCACCTCAGGGCGCCGTCTCAGCACATAGCGGACTTGCTCCAGCATCTGGTCGCCGGTGAGGTTTCCGGCATAGGCGAAACCCGCGTCACACATCGTGCACCCAATGGGGCAGCCAAATTGGGTCGAGATGTTGATCACCGATTTTTCGCTGCGGGGGAAGCGGGGGTCGATGGAGTCCACGGTCTCGACGAGGGTGCGAGGATCGTCGCCAAAGCGCAGCAGGTATACCAGCGCAAGATCATCGCGCCCGGTGGTGGCCTCGAGTTGGGGGTGGGTCATCCGCGTCCTCTCCTGTTGCCCTCGTTGAGCCTGCATGTGGCGGCCATAGCAGCGGTTAGTCCATCTCCAGCGGCGATAGCGGCCTGTCGGTGGCGCCCTCGTCGCGCGTCTCCTACCACATATAGGCCGCCGTGGCTCGTCTCACCGGCATCATTCACGTCGATAGCGCCGTCAGCTCTGAGTCGCAAGGTATGGGGGAGTTTGGGCAGCTGCGAGTCCTTGCCGACGCAAGCCACGAGGTGGTCAACCTCGAGGGTTTGCACGTCATCGCTGAGGTCCAATGTGAGGGTGCCATCTTGTGTGGCTGCGGCGTAGATTTCGACGCCGATGCGTTGCTCTACGCCCAGCGCCGCGGCTCGCTCCTGAAGGCGTGGCAGAACATGGGGGGCTGAGCGCGCGAGGAGGGTCACGGTCTTCGCTCGCAATCGGCAGGCCAGCAGGGCTTGGTCGAAGGCGGCTTCCCCCCCTCCCACGATGGCGACACGCTTTCCCTGCAGGGTCATGCCCTCATGCAGGTAGGGCGTGAGGAGGGATGGGGAGACCTGCGGCAAGGGGCGGATAGATGCGCCTGTGGCCAGGATTACCGCCTGGGCGTCGATGACTTCGCCGTCATCGAGGTGTGCCCGCCAGCCTTGGCTCGCACGTCCGACGTCGATCACGGCGCGAGGCAGGGGCGTGATGCCCTCGGCGGCAAGCTGAGCTGCCATGCGCTCGGCAAGGTGTGCCCCTGTGATTCCCCCGGGGAAGCCAAGGTAATTCTCTACACGCTCGGCCACGCGCAGTTGACCACCAAGGCCGTGAGGCGCGCAGAGCACCACGCGGATGCCCGCACGATGGGCTTGCAGCGCCGCGGCCATGCCAGCGGGGCCGCCGCCGGCGACGAGCAGCGGGACCTTGGCTGGCACAGCAGGGGCCGGCAGGGTTTGGGCCCTTGTGGCTCCCCCCAGGCGACGTGTGATTTCAGCGCTCGTTGTTACAGGAGCGAAGCCATGGCTTAGGTTCCGCAGGGCGCCGAGATGGTGGGCCTCGTCGTCGGCCGCTGTGGCGTCGGCGACGATCACGGGCTCAAAGCCAAGGACAAAGGCATGACGCGCGCTGGTTTCAACGCAGAGGTGGGTCATGACGCCCACGATGACCACGCTCTCACAGCTGTGTTTTCGTAACCATGACGCGAGGCATGTGCCCTCGAAAGCGGAATAGGTCTGTTTTTTAAGATGCAAATCGGGTTCATGAGCGTCGAGGGGCTCCGCCAGCTCCGCCAGCGGCCCCTCATAGATGCTTCCTCTCCACCATTTCTGCATCAGGGTTACCAGCGCGAGGATCCGTGGCAGCACGGCCTGAAGCGCTGGCAGGTACGCATGGGAGTTGGGGTCGGAAAAATAGCGTTGTACGTCCATCACGAGCAGCGCGGACTCTTCGAGGGGCGGGAGGGGCCGTGGGCGGCTGTGCGCATCGAGGGACGCCTGCCAAGCTCGCAGTCGATCGTCGAGAGAGGCCGAAGTGACGTAGGGGGTGCCAGCCATGATGGCTAGAGGTACCAGAGCTCGAGGCGCGGGAAAAGGTGAGAAAAGGGCTTGCGATTGCCCGCTCGAGTGGGGGCGGGTAGACTAGATGACGTCGGCGGAAAGAATGAACCCGCTTAGAACCCACCAATCTATCTCCAAGGATGGGAACATGGTCTTATATCGGTCAGCATCGGTCAGCATTTTCATCGCGTTGGCGTGGGTGTTCGCTGGGGGCTGCGGAGATGACGAGAGCGCCCCCTGCAGCGCTGCGAGTTGCCCGAGTGGCTGCTGTGACGTGGCGGGAAAATGCCAGCTCTGGTCAGCAACATCCTGTGGGTTGGTGGGGCAAGCGGGCGAGGCTTGCCTCAGCTGCGGCAGTGGGCAGAGCTGCCCAGCGGGGATCTGCCAAACCGGCACTGGGAGCTGCAGCATCGCAAACTGCCCTGGCTGCTGCACTGCCGCTGGGCGTTGCTCTGTGGGCACCACCTCTTTGGAGTGCGGTAACGCCGGCGCGGCGTGTCAGAGCTGCAGCGCAGGGCAACAATGCCAAAGCGGTTATTGCCAGACCTCCACGTGCAGCTCTGCCACTTGCACGGGCTGTTGTGATGACCGTGGCGAGTGCCTCGGAGGCACGGGAGAGGGCGCCTGTGGTCTGGGCGGCGTCAGCTGCAAAGTGTGTGGAAGTGGGCTGACCTGCAGCGTCGGGCATTGCGTCGTGGGCGTCACCTGCCAGAACGGGCATTGCGTCGTGGGCGTCACCTGCCAGAACTGCGCGGGCTGCTGTGATAGCGGCGGAAACTGTATTACTACCCCCACCGATAGTATGTGCGGCACAGGAGGCACAGCTTGCCAGACCTGTGGGACTGGGCAGGCTTGCCAAAATGGCATCTGCACCTGTGACCCATCGAGCTGCAGCGGTTGCTGTGCGGGAAATAACTGCCTATCTGGCACTGCTGTCAGCGCCTGCGGCGTTGGGGGCAGCTCGTGCGCTGTGTGTCCTGACGGGACCAGTTGTGTGGGGGGACAGTGTGGCACGGGGTGCTCTTTCGAAACGTGCCTGGAGGGTTGCTGTGCGGGCTCGGCTTGCAACGTCGGCGGCGAGACGGACAGTCACGCGTGTGGTCGCGCGGGGGCGACGTGCCAGGCGTGCGATCCAAGCATGCTCTGTGAAAATGGGAGCTGCAATGATCCCAGAACGTGCAGCACGCTCAACTGTGGCGGGTGCTGTCTCGAGGGGCGATGTGAGTTGGGCACCGATCAGACAGCCTGTGGCGGGGGCGGACAGACCTGCACCACGTGCAGCTCTTATGAATATTGTTCGCCGCTAAAGACCTGTGAGGTGAAGCCGGAGTCGGTGTGGAAGGTGATCTTGGAGCATGTGGTGATCGACGAGGATGAGGGCGAATGGATCGACCTTTTTGATCCACCTGATATTTATGTT
>JAFCZD010000496.1 GCA_019314525.1 Deltaproteobacteria bacterium | reverse complement strand
TCTGTGCTTGCGCGCCAAACGTCAACGAGCATACATGGCGCTGTGCCACCGCGGCGGACTGTGCTGAGGGTTACCAATGCGATCGCCTGCAGGGTGTTTGCGTGGTGGCTTACAAAGGCGAAAACGGGGTATTCGAAGACCGTATTTTGCTGGGCATGAGCGCACCCTTGGACGACAACACAGCGGTGGGAGCCATCGGGCAAGCGGCAGTGGCCGGGGTGGAGACCTGTTTCGCCCACTTCAACAGTCGGGGAGGCGTGCATGGGCGACAACTCGAGCTGAAGGTGCTCGATGATGGCTATGACGCGTCGAGGACCAGCGAAAATGTTTCCTCACTCATCGGGGCTGACCAACGGCAGGTCTTCGCCTTGATGGGGGTTATCGGCACGGGCCCCAGCCTCGCAGCGCGTGTGGTGGCTCTGGAGCAGCGGGTGCTCTTTTTTGGGCCTGCCACAGGTTTCGATGGGCTCGAGCCGGATCCTCCCGACCGCTATATTTTCAATATTCGCCCACGATACTCCGAGGAAGCTCAGCAGCTCACCCGTCACCTCCTGCACCACACCGAGCCGCCCACAGGCAAGGAGAATATCGCGTTGTTCGCGCAGGGGGTGGATGACGTGGGGACTCTTGATGACTTTGGCAGGAGCGGCGCACGCGGGGTGGTGGAGACCCTCAAGACCCTCGGCGTCGCAGAGTCAGCCATTCCCCACCTTTCCTATCGAGCGGGGGCATCCTCTGAGGTCGGCCCTGCGGTGACGGGTTTGTTGACCTGGCTCGCCAACAGCGACCGCGCGACGGTGGCGGGCCGCATCTACGCTGGGGTGGTGATGGTGGCCCTGGGCGAGGCGGCCCTCACGTTCTTGCGAGAGGTTGAGAATCAGCTCGCGATGGCTCGGCGGGGCAGCCCTCCCGACAGCCGCTATGGCACCTTCAGCGCTGAGGAGATCGATCGCCTGGCGGTGGTAGAGTTACGCTTCACCACCCTTTCGGTCCTGGACAGCAGCTTCGCTAACGCTCTCGCAGCCTTGGGGAAATATACCTCGGTTGACCAGCAGGGGAAGGAAGTGTTGCGCCACTATGGGGAGGGGCTGGTGGCGGCGATCCCTGTGCCTCCGCTAGATTCCTCCGCGTCGGGCGTCCTCCAATATCGCACCCATATGCAGCAATTTCGGCCGGAAGAGCAGATTAGCGCGGTATCGTTGGAGGCTTATATTGGTGCGTTGCTGCTCGTGGAGGGGTTGAGACGCCATGGGCGGGACATCATTGACGAGTCTGTCATCGACACCCTCGAAGAGCTTCGTGTTGATTTTGGCATTGGTACCACCCTCGAGTTTTCCAAGAACGATCACCAGGCATCTTCCAAGCTCTGGGGCGCCCAGCTCGACGAGAAGCTGGCGTTTCACACTATTGGGGCCTTGGGGGAGTAGAGCGGAGAGCCAGCATGGCGACTATTTTAATCCTCTACCACGATGAGTCGACCCGAGAGGGATTGGCGACAGAGGTGCAGTTGCTGGGCCATGAGGTGGTCCAGGTTGGTACACCCATGGGCGCTATCGAGGTGCTAGAGGATCAGAGCATCGAGGTGATGATCGCGGAGAAGGGGTTTCAGCTGAGGGGTGTGGACGTCATGACCGTGGCGGAGGAGGTTTCGCCTCGTACCCGCACGATCCTCACCAGTGAGGATGCGACGGCCACGGACTACAAGAGCGCTGTGGAGCGTGGGGCGGCGGATGTGCTCAACATGCCCTTGGCGGATGGGGAGTTGGAAGCATCGATCCGTCGTGCGCTGGAGCGAAGTGACGGCTTTCATGGAAACCTGCATGGTCTCGACCTGACAGATATTCTTCAAATCTTCCACCAAGCGCGTCGCACCTTGGTGGTGCGGTTGGTGGGCGAGGGGGAGATTCACATGCTGGACGGGGAGGTGATTCACGCCTGCGCACCGCCCCTTGAGGGGCGTGCAGCGCTCAAGCATTTGCTCACACGGCGTCGTGGCGCAGTGGATACACGCTCAGGGGAGATTTGTTCCCGCACCGTGGGGGAGGCTTTCCAGCCGCTGCTCTTGGAGTTGATGGCTGAGCTGGACGAGGAGCGCGCGGGGCGGCGAGGACCACCTTCAGAGTTCGTTTTGGAGTCTAATGATGAAGGGATCGTCGAACTCGAAGCGGAGGACTTGATCACTGCGGACGAGAGCCCTCACCGTAGAGCGAAGTCGCGGGCTGAGGAGGGGTTCGACGACATAACGGGTCCGCCACCATCCGGGGTGTCATTGCCCCTTCCGCTGTGGTCGACACAAGTTGGTGAACATCCGCAACCTGTGGTCACGCCCATAGGGGTCACGCCTGTGGGAGTGACGCCTGTGGGAGTGACGCCTGTGGCAACGGCAGCTGTGCAGACTCGAAAGGGTCTTGGGGCGCGTAGCCCACTCCTTTGGGGGCTGGTCACGGGTGTTTTGACGATGGTTGGAGTGTTGGCTTATGTGTCATTGGACTGGAGGCAACCGTTGAAGGTCACGCCTTTACCACCGAAGCTCATGCAGCCTCTGGTGGACCGGCTCACCCCGCTCCCCGTGAAGGCCGTGTCACCACAGCGGCAGGTCGCCGTGGCGAAGGCACAAGAAGCGGCGCGAGAGCAGTCAAAAGAAGACCGCCAGCACGCCAGTTCACGCAGCAGCCGTCATTCGAGCAGCCGTCGTTTGAGCAGCCGTCGTTTGAGCACCCGTCGTTCTGCCAGGCGGAAGGCACACACAAAGCAGGCGGTGCTTTCGCAGGTGGAGGTGAAGAAGACACCTGTCGTGGCACCTGTGGTGGCACCTGCCGTGGGCTTGCCACCCACCATTACACCTACCATGGCGACCGTGGCGCTGGTACCTGCCGTAGCTCTGGCACCTGCCGTGGCACCAACACCGACCGGGGTCGCCAAGGAAGCACGAAAACGAGCGTCACGCGCGGTCTCACCGCGTGAGCAGCGGCGCCCAGCCATCGGGCTCTTGGAGTAGGCGAGGATGCTTATCCGTGGCTCATGTTTTTTGGTGTTGGCGCTGGTCAGCTTGGCCGGCTTTCCTCCGGCTCTGGCGGCGCCCATTGCTGACCCCGCAGCCAAGGCAGAGACGCTCTACCTCGAGGGGGCGGCGCTTTATCGTGCCCGACACTATCAGCAGGCCGTGCGCGTCTTCGAAGGTGCTTACCGTGTCTATCCAGAGCCAAACCTGCTCTACAACATGGGGCGCTGCTACGAGGCTTTGGGCCGATTGAAGGACGCCATCGAGCGCTATGAGCGCTTCTTGGCCGACAATCGCTCGGCTCCCGAGGGCAAGAAGAAAGCCCGCGCCAAGATCGCGATGCTCTCGCAGATCCTCACCAAGACGAGCACTCATGGGGGCGGGTCGGGGGGCCCAGTAGCCTCGAAGTCGAAGGGAAAGGGAGACCCAACAAAGGTGAGCCCTGTTGATCCAACTCCCGCTCCACATCGGTCTCCTGCACAATCTCCCAGCAGGTTTGGCGTCAGCAAGTGGTTGGTGGGCATCAGCGCCCTCGCCTTGACGGGCGCGGGGGCGGTGGTCTTCTGGCTGGGCCACAACGATCACCAAGAAGTCCAAGACGCCATCGACGCCGCCGGCGGTGGTATCGTGGCCATGCCTCAAGCAGAGGCGGTGGCGCTGGTGGACGATGGTGATACGAAGAAGCTGATTGGCTATGCCCTGATGGGCGCAGGAGGAGCGGCCTTGATCACCTCTGTGGTGCTCTTCGCCTTGGGCGGGGCAGATGAGGCTCCTGCAGCGACATCATCGTCCGTGCAGGTCAGCTGGATGCCTGGTGGTGTAGTGCTTGGGTTTGGTGGGCGGTTTTAGGGTTGAGGGTCAGCTCGCTTCAACGCCCATCAGGCATCTGGTCGCGCAGCTCGGCCCAGCCCGCGGCTAGCGAGGCGGGCGCATGTTTCGGTGGCCCCTCACTGAACTTGGAGGCCAGCCGTTTCGCCGCATCATGGACGACTTTGAAGCGCTCTGTCCCAAGGCACGCGTGCTTCTTGAAGTCGTCCTCTTCGTTGACAGTCTGCTGGCAGGTTTGAGCGCCCTTGCCACTAGGAGAAGAGGCAAGCTGTCCCACGAGGAACACCACCCACGTTTCAATATTGCGGCGGGGTAAGAGCACCGCGACGTGATCATCGCTTGGGTCGCGTTTGAACGCCTTGCGCAAGGTCGCTTCGCTTGTGCAGTCCGCGTCACGAATTGTGATGAGTCCTCGGCTCTTCTGGTAGGACGCTTTCCCTCTATGAGTCTTGAGTTCTTGCTCATACAGGGTCTCTACATGCTGGGTACCTGCTCGCCGTCCTGCCGCCACGGGGAGCGCACGTAGCTGCCGCTTTTCGTACCCTCTGCTTTCAAGATACCTCTTCAGCGTGACGCTTAGTCATCTACCCACCCACGTGCGACGCTCTCCGAGAGTGGCAGCTCGGGTGTCGCTCGCTTCTCTGCGTTGTCTACTCGGGTAGGGCCACTATCTTCACGAAAGAAGAGCAGTTTGTGGTCGAAGCCTGCATGGTCGAGTAGCTCTGGGTGATGTGAGACGGCTACGAACTGGACTTTTCCTTCATCTGCTAGATCGCAGAGGGTGGAAATCAACGGCTCAAGCTCGGAGAGGCCTACATAGTTGTCAGGTTCATCGATCATCAGCATCACAGGGGTGGTGCGTTGTTTGATCATCTCAAGCACTGTGAACATGACGACGAGGATGCGCTGTCCGTCGGAGAGTTCATAAAACGGCGAAGGATAGGATTTTCCGTTCACACGTTGTTGTACTCGCAAAAGACGGGCATCTCCGGCTTGGGCAAGGTCAAGCGACTCAAAGCCGTCGATAACAGCTTTTAGCTCCGCAAAGAGTGGCATGAGGATGCCAGGTTGTTCTTGGATGAGGTGGCGATACCATGACGCGAAATTGCTGCCATCGAAAAGGAGTAGGGAACTCTCCTCGCGCGACTCAGGGGCCATATTGCTCGGATTGAGGCGGGCAATGAGCACTGAGCGTAGCCAGGTCTTGAACCAGCTCAGCCGCCGATTGGAGGGCCCGGGCATCACCGCGGTCAGTCCGCTACGCGTCCAGTCATAGGAAAACTTCGGGCCTGGTTGACCGTGCTGGTCGTCATAGAGCTGGATTTCTCCATCCGCGAAGGCGAAGAGACATGCCTTGCCAGCAAAGAGCGTCTCCGAAGCTACTCGTGCTCGCCGTCGCGACTCCTGCACCTCGACCTCCAGCCGGTAAACGAAGGAGTCCTCACCCCCTGGCCCGCCGGTCACCTCTAACTCGAAGGTGATGGTACTCATGTCGAGCCATCGCGTCTGGCTTTGACCGAAGACGTCCCACGCGGAAGAATTGCCCTGGATGAATATCTGGAGCCAGAACAGCGCATCTAAGGTCGAGGTTTTGCCTGAACCGTTTCGGCCCAAGAGCAAGGTAGAGCTACCCAGGTTGAGTTCGAAGTTCACAAAAGAGCGGTAGTTATTGATGTAGAGTCGCTGAAGCATGGGAGCCTCCATTAGCCTGACTTCAGCATGGTGCCCAGAAATCGCGGTTGATGCCAGACCTGCGCTCAGAGCGAAGTCAGCGACCGAAGTTGATATCTGACGACTGACCGCGTTTGCCCGTGGATGGCGGCGGTCGGCTGCTCACGAGCAGGATAGCCACCAGCAGCAGGGCCGCGGCTCCAGTACCGACCCCTCGCCCCAGGCCATAGCTCAAGCCCACCGCGACTGCGAGGCCGAGAGCCCCGCATAAGAGCAGCAGAACCCAGAGTAGGCGCTTGCCCCTGAGGGGGACCCGCTTGCCGAGACAGCACCGCTTGTACTTGAGGCCACTTCCACACGGGCAGGGATCGTTGCGTGAGATTTCTGAGGCCATAGGCTCTCCCTCAGCAGCTGTGGGTGTTGCAGGCGTCCAATTCGGCGGTGCAGTTATCAGCTACACATGCTGTGCAGGGCTCGCTGTCGCCACCGATACAATCCGCGAGACACTTAGCGATACTACAGTTTTGCAGTGCTTGTGCTGCCTCTTGTGCTGACGTGCAACCCTTAGCGCTGCAAGTGCCGATGCAGGCCATATCTATCCCGCAAGTGGCCTGGCACTCGGTGATCTCGGCGCAACTCCAGGGTGCTGCGCCCTCGCCCTGGCTCATGTCAGAGGCCCCGGAAGCGTCGGAGGCGGCCACATCGGAAGCAGCCACATCGGAGGCTGCCACGCCATCGCTCACGATGGTGGCGTCAGCGCTCGGTTCAGAGTCGTCGGAGCAAGCGCCCAACGCCATGACAAGGACAACCAAGAGTGCTGAGTATGGGACCGTTTTCGTTGAAAATGACATGCTCACTCCTCCACGATGAGTACACGAAGAGACTATCAGCGTGGTGCTGATGAGTCTACATTAGGGCCATGAGCACTCGCGACCAACTGCGGATTTTCACGGCTCGCGCCCAGCGCTGGATGCGTGATCGGGGAGTGCCCTTTGGGGGGCGAGCGGCGGTGGTGTACCACCCGCAGTACCTTGCGTTCCCTCAAGAAGCCGGCACACGTTGCAGCTTCGATACCCGTAGGCCCCTCCACATCCTTGAGGCGCTGCAACAAGCGGGTGTTCTCGCTGGACGTGATGTCCTTACGCCGCGACCGGTACCCTTGGCGTTGATCTCACGGGTGCACAGCGACGGGCTGTTGCAGCGTATCGGCGATGAAGCTCAGCTCGCGTCGCTCTTGCATTTGGACCCTACGACCCTGCCAAGGGGCCAGGGCCGGCTCCTCGAGCCCTTCCTCTGGCAAACGGGTGGGTCGGTTCTGGCGGTAGAGCGTGCCCTCGCCGAGGGGCGCCCCATGATCAACCTCGGGGGTGGGTTTCACCATGCCGAGCGTGACCATGTCGGTGGGTTCTGCCCAGTGAACGATATCGCCATCGCCATCGAGGCTGCTCGTCGGGGGGGGCGAGTGCGGCGCGTGCTGGTCATCGACCTCGACTTCCATCAGGGCAGCGGGACGGCGGCCATTTTCGCCCAAGACGAAGAGGTCTTCACCCTCTCACTCCATGGTCAGAGCTGGGTGGATGCGCCGCAGAAGGAAAACCACATCGACGTGCTGCTTCCGGCGGATACATGCGACGGAGGCTACCTGCGAGCCCTCGATGGGGCCCTTGGCGAGGTTGACCGGCGCTTCCGGCCTGAGTTAGCGATTTATGTCGCTGGGGCCGACGCCCATGAGGACGATCGTCGTGGCGGTTTCGC
>JAFCZD010000495.1 GCA_019314525.1 Deltaproteobacteria bacterium | reverse complement strand
AAGCGCTTCTTCCCCAACGCCAAGATCTTGCTCATCGGGGCGCCGCCGTGCTCCGAGACCCTCGAACTAGCTGAAGCCATCGTCAAAGAGGCGAATGAAGTCGGACGAGAGCTGCTTTTTTTCGGTTCCACCGACCTCTCGCACTATGGACCGAACTATGACTGGATGCCCAAAGGGGGTGGAGCTGAAGCTGAGCATTGGGTTCGAGAAGTGAATGATGCCCGCTTCATTCAGGCCACGCTGAAAGAAGACTCCGAGCAGATCATCGTCCGTGGCCTCGCAGAGCAAAGCGCCTGCTGCCCTGGTGCCGCTGCCGCCGCTATCCACGCCGCGCGCTGCTACGGTGACGCCCCTGGGCAGCAACTACGCTATGCGACGAGCGCCGATACCCGGCCGGATGAAAGCTTCGTGGGTTACGCGGGCCTCGTTTTTTGACCCTCCCTGTGTTGAACAGGACGTTATGTCTTTGGACAATAGCTCTATGGGGAATACTGACCCTTCCCATGGGTTGCCATCTCATCGCGGGCTATGAGCAAGCTCGCGAATCCGACTCATCGGCTATAACTGATGCTCGCATCGACACCAGCACCACCGCCGCGGACGCGGACACCATCGACACCGCGCCAGCGAACACGATCCTCCTGCGCACCCTCAGCGAACCTCCTGAGACTTTCGATCCCTCGGTCACCAAACCCGGCACCCCGGTGACATGGCATTTGGGGGATGGCAGCAGCCCTCTCAAGCAAAACGCTATCAGCCACACCTACAGCCTCTCAGGAGAGAAGGTCGTCTCTCTCGTCTCCGAAGACGGCATGGAGGGGATTACAAGCCTCTTTGCTCCAGATGACGACCTTGTGGGGGCCATCCCTGTGGAGTTGGGAAACCTCACCCACCTGACAACCCTCTGGCTCTTCTCCAACGAGTTCAGCGGCAGCATCCCTATGGAGTTGGGAAATCTGACCAACCTGACAACCCTCTGGCTCTATTCCAACCAGCTCAGCGGCAGCATCCCGGTGGAGTTGGGGAACCTGACCAACCTCACATCCCTCCATCTCAACTCCAACCAGCTCAGCGGAAGCATCCCGGTGGAGTTGGGGAACCTGACCAAGCTGAGAGAACTCTATATCCACACCAACCAGCTGAACGGCAGCATCCCTCGGGAGCTAGGCAACCTGACCAACCTGATCCACCTCTGGCTCAACTCCAACCAGCTGCTCGGCAGTATCCCGGTGGAGTTGGGGAACCTGACCAACCTGACCTCCCTCGCTCTCTTCTCCAACGAGCTCAGCGGCAGCATCCCCGTGGAGTTGGGAAACCTGACCAACCTCCAAGACCTCTGGCTCAACTCCAACCAGCTGAGCGGCAGCATCCCCGTGGAGTTGGGAAATCTGACCAACCTCCAAGACCTCTGGCTCAACTCCAACCAGTTGACCGACGCAGAACCAGGAGCGCTCGCCCCCTTGGTGTCACTGCGCAACCTCAAACTTGAAGATAACGAGATGACCCAAGCAGCGGTGAGCGCCATCATCGGGGAGATTCATGGATCCCGTGAGGGCTATGATAACTCTGTTGACAAGAGGCTCGACATTGGAGGCACCAACGCCGCGCCTGATGCCACGGCCATGGGGCAAATTCTGAAACTCGAGACAAACTATCGGTGGGCTATCTCCTGTACAGGCTGCTGAGCCTCGTCTTCTTATTTCGTGTATTATCAGCCTACTTGCCAACAACCAAAAGGGATGAGGGGCTCGATGAGCAATCAACGCGCAGCTGCATGTCCAACCACGGGAATTCGAATCGCAGCTCTAGCGCTGAGCCTGGGGCTAGCGCTCTCTTCTCCAGGGCACGCGCAGGCACGCTCCATCATCGCCGTCTTCGACATGACAAGCGAGGGCCTCCGACGCATCAAACCGGTGGAACTCAAACGCCTGACGGATTACCTCGCCAACCAGTTGACGGCCAAGGGGTCCTTCAGCGTTGTGCCCCGCGACCGCCTAACCCAACAGCTTCGGGCCCAGAAGAAGACGTCTTTCAAGAAGTGCTTCGACCAGTCCTGCCAGATCGAGATCGGACGGGAACTGGCCGCCAACAAATCCTTGGCGACCAAGGTGATACGTTTCGGCAAGAAGTGCATTGTCACCGCCACGCTCTACGATCTGAAGACCGCGACCACCGCGGGCGGCGCCAACGCTAAGAGCAAATGCACCATGGACGGACTGCTCAAGGCCACGGAGGAGATCGCCGCCAAGCTCTCGGGCGGCGCGGGTTCCAGCGGTTACTCCAACGGGAGTTCACCAAGCGGCCAGCCCGCCTACGCTTCTGGTAGCCCAGGCTCATCACGTGTCACCTGGCCACCACCCTGCCCTAACAACAAACCCCAAGCCTGCCTTCAACGGGCTCGTACGCTCAAAGAGCAAGACCAGGCCTTGATGGCAGCGCTCTTCGCCTTCATGAAGGCAGAACGCAGGGGACGCTGGCGTGTACGCAAGCTCGCGGGCACCTTTATCAAGCAGCTGATCCAGGGCTATGTGCCGCGCCAGACTCAGCTCGAAGATGCGCTGAAGGCCGCCTGCCGTCGCCGCGCGGGTGCATGCTACGCCATGGGCATGCTCAGAGCCGCCGAGAAGCTCTACCCCGAAGCCCTCAAGCACCTACGCCACGCGTGTGACAAAGGAGAGCTGGCGGCATGCACCACCATGGGCACCATGGTCAACAACGGACAGGGTACGGTCAAAGACTCGCCGAAGGCTATCTCCCTGTTCAAACGCTCCTGTGACCGTAACTACCTCCCCGCCTGCACCGAGCTGGCCGCGATCTACCGCTACGGATCCGGGGGCATCACCAAGAACGTCAACCGGGCCGTCGCCCTTTACCGTCGGGCCTGCAATCGGCATTACTTGCCCGCTTGCAACAAGCTCGCTGCTCTCTATAGCTGGAGTGAGCGCAAGGACTACCGCAAAGCTCTCGCCCTCTACCGACGTGCCTGCGACGGTGGCATGTCATCAGCGTGTAGCTCTTTGGCGTATATGCACAAAGCGGGGCGCGGTGTACCCAAGAACGAAACCAAAGCGCGGGCCATCTACCGCAAGGCCTGCAATGACGGTTATGTCTACGCCTGCACCACCATCAACAATTACACCCGGGCCGCGAAGCTGCGCCGCCAGAAGTGTGACAGTGGAGACCTCTACGCGTGCAACAGCCTGGCCTCGATGTACAAGCGCGGCAAGGGCGTGCCCACCAATACAACCAAAGCTAACGCCCTCTACCGCCGCGCTTGCGGTCTCGGCAACCTCAGCGCCTGCATCGCGATCAAAGACAACAAGCGCATCATCGAACTCTATGGTCGCGGTTGTGAGGGCGGAAACAAACACAACTGTAACGCCCTCGCCACCCGCTACAAGAACGGTCAAGGCACCCTCGCCAAGCCGCAGAAGGCGGTCTATTACTACCGCAAGGCGTGTGACAGCAAATATGCCGCCGCCTGCAATAGCCTCGCGGCGATGTACCGTAACGCCCAAGGCGTGCCGCGCAATGAATCCAAAGCCATGGGGCTCTACCGACGCAGCTGCAGCCAAGGAAACTTAGCCGGCTGCGAGGGTGCCAAAGAATACAAGAAGATGGTCGCCTCCTACCGCCAACGCTGCAACACAGGCAGCATGCACAACTGCAACCTCCTGGCGGTGAAGTACAACATGGGACAGGGCGTGCCCAAGAACCAAACCTCGGCGGCCAACCTCTTTCGCAAGGCCTGCAACGGCAACCACATGACCGCTTGCGCCAACCTCGCTTATCTCTACAAAAACGGCCAAGGCGTCCGCCGCAACAGCACCACCTCGCGCTCTCTCTACAAAAGAGCCTGCGATGGTGGCTACAAGGCCGCTTGCTCCTATGGCAGCAGCAGCAGCGCCAGCGGCAAGCGCTACCAGCAATACCGCCACAGCTGCAACAACGGCAATATGGCAGACTGCAACCGCGTGGGCGCCAGCTATAGCTTTGGCAATAATGGCGCCTTCAAGAGCAAGAACTTGGCCGCCACCTATTACCGCAAAGCCTGTACAGGCGGCCAGATGATCGGCTGCTCTAACCTGGCGGTGCTCTACAAGAACGGCCAAGGCGTCAGCCGCAGCGATGCGCTCTCACAGGTCTACTTCCGCAAGGCGTGTAAGGGAGGCAACAAGGCGGCGTGTACCTCCGTGCGTGCTAGCTCCGCTGGAAGATCCTCGAGTTCGTCCTCATACGCCCGAGCCTCTTCGAGCTCGAGCTCAGGCGGCAAGCGTTACCGACAGCACCTGGCGGCCTGCAATCGTGGCAACGCCCATGACTGTGAACGGGTGGGTTCAAGCTATAAATATGGAATCAGCGGTGCCCCAAAGCTACCGAGCTTGGCCGTCAAATACTACCGCAAGGCCTGCGACCTACGGCGAGGGTCTGCCTGCGCCAAGCTGGCGGGTTCGGGTTCGGGTTCCAGGTACAACAGGTCTTCAACCAGGACCAAGGGCTACCTCGAGCATAAACGCCGCTGCAACCTCGGCTCTATGAAGGACTGCAACACCTTGGGAGGCAACTACAGCTTCGGCAGCAAGGGCGCGATGAAGAGCAAGATCTTGGCGCGGGTTTACTACCTCAAGGCCTGTCGCGGCGGCAACGCCATGGGCTGCACCAACGCTGCCTTCTTCTACAAGACAGGCCGTGGGGGAAAACGCGACCCGATCAAGGCCCGGAAGTATTACCGCAAGGCCTGTAACCTCGGCCACCGGGGTTCGTGTTCGCAGCGCTAGCTATTTTTGCTCTGCTGCCGCGCTTCGACCATGACCCAAAAGACGTGAAAACGCTCAACCCAGTATGATCGACAAGTCGCAGCGCCGTGCTTCTCCCGGTAAGCCCTGTCATTTCCGGGCATGACCTCTGGCACATCGTTTGCTGTACCTTCTCGCATACAGGAGGTGGTCCGATGACTCCCCACTTGACTCCAACAACACTCACCCTCGCCCTCTCTATCATCGTGACAATGCCGCCCAGCGCTCACGCTGAAAACACGCCTGCCAGAACGCACCCTTCAAAGCAGCAGCAAACATTGCCGCAAGGGCCCGAACAGTCTGCCTCCTTTGTCGCGCTGAGCGGCCTTGTCAACTTCCAGATGGGCTTCGCAGAGGTTGACTGGGTCCCAGGCTACCGGCCCACCCCAGAAGAGGCCATGCGAGACAACAACCGTGCAGGCGTCCAATTACGGGCCGGCATGCTCACCCACGGCCGCTTCAAAGTGGGCCTCTCCTTCAGCTATCATGGGCGCCTCCCCAAGGGCGAGGTCGGCTATGGCCTCTTTGGCTTGGGGTTTCATGTTGCCCTGCAAGACGACCCAGCCAACCGCATCTCGTGGGGAGGTGGACTCGACGTGGAGAAACTGTTCTCCACCACCGATGCTGTAGACGCCTCCGATGCCTGGCGAATCTTCCCCCATCTGGTCTGGGATTTCTATCTTGTGGGCAGTACCGGAAAGAGCAGACAAGGCCCGCATCTTCGCGTGGGCGTCTTCGTGGAACTCGGCGGCGACGGTCCTGCCATGACCGAGATGAACAACGAGTTCGTCTTGCGTCCCCAACTCGAGTTCGGCTGGACCTGGGCGAGTTCTTGATCCGTTGCGCTGAGGATAAATCATCTCAGCGCTTATGCCGCATCGCACCCAACCCAGCCCCATGGCGCTGGCTGGTCATCGACGGGTTCCGATCACACCCAACCCAACCTCTCCCGTTGTACTTTCACGCCGTCCGCCGTACCATTTTGCCCCATGAAAGCACTCTTTCTGACCAACGAATATCCTCCCCATGTCTACGGTGGCGCCGGCGTTCACGTCGAGTATCTCAGCCGCGAACTCAGCCGCTTGATGGACGTCGAAGTTCGGGCCTTTGGCGACCAAGACGAACCCGACCCCAAGCTGCGGGTGCGCGGATACCCAGTGCCCGCAGGCCTCCTCGACGACACGCCCGAACACCTGCGCTCACCCATCGGCACCCTCGCCCGCTGTGTGGACTTCGCGAGCACCGACGCCCAGGCGGATGTCGTGCATTGCCACACCTGGTACAGCCACTTCGGGGGTGTGCTCGGAAAGCTACTGCATGGCATGAAGCTGGTGCTCACCACCCACTCTCTCGAGCCTTTGCGCCCGTGGAAACGGGAGCAACTCGGCCGTGGCTACGACTTTTCGTCGTGGATTGAAAAGACCGCCCTTGAGATGGCCGACGCGGTGATCGCCGTCTCCGAGGAGACCAAGCGTGACGTCCTGGAGCACTTCGAGATCCCAGAGGAGCGCGTGGTGGTGATCCCCAACGGGATTGATATCGAACAATATCAACCTGACATGGGCACCGAACACCTCGAAAAACATGGCGTGCCCACAGATGTGCCCTATGTGCTCTTCGTGGGACGCATCACCCGACAAAAGGGCATCATCCACCTGCTGCACGCGGCTGAACAGCTCGACCCCAACGTGGGCTTGGTGCTCCTCGCGGGCGCACCCGACACTCCCGAGATCGCCGCGGAGATGGAGGCCCTCGTCACC
>JAFCZD010000008.1 GCA_019314525.1 Deltaproteobacteria bacterium | reverse complement strand
AAGCCCGACGGGCTGCGCGTGGTGAGCACCGACGAGGCGCGGGCCTTCCTGCATGCGCTCCCCGTCACGCGACTCTTCGGCGTGGGAAAGGTCACTGGGCAAACCCTCGAACGCCTCGGCGTGAGCACCATCGGAGACCTCGCCGCGTTGCCACCAAAGCTCCTGATCAAGCGCTGCGGAAAGGTTCACGGCGAGCAGCTCTATCGCTTGGCTCAGGGAGACGACGATCGCCCGGTCGTGCCCGACCAGCTGCCCAAGTCCATCGGTCATGAGGACACCTTCGAGCAGGATATCGAGGACGAAGAAGAGCTGCGAGCTATTGTGCGCCAACAAACCTACACGGCTTGCCGACGCATGCGCCGGCAGGGCTTCCTCGCCAAGACCGTTGTCGTCAAGGCAAAGACCGCGCGCTTCGAGCTGCGCACACGACAACGAGCGTTAACGCATGCCTCTGGCGATGACACCCTCATCGCTGGGTTGGCCGAAGGCTTACTCTGCGAGCTCGTTCGGGAGTTGCGAGCGCCCTTGCGCTTGACAGGGGTGACCTGCACCGACCTCTGCTTCGAGGAGACGCCGCGGCAGCTCACGTTCGACGAGCCACAGCGCGAGCGTGGTGAACGCCTCACCCGCACCCTCGATCGCATCGCCGACCGCTTCGGAGAAGACATCGTGGCCCGTGGTGTGCCACCGAAGACAAAAAGGATCAGAGATCGCTCATGAGTGACTACGAGCTGCCACCACCCGTGGAGGAACGCCAGGAGACGCTGCTGACAGGCGACGGCGTACGCCTCGACGCGCGCATCGCGCCACCGGCTGCGGGCGTCGTGGGGCGCGCCGTGATCTGCCACCCTCACCCCTTGATGGGCGGCACCATGGAGAACAAAGTCGTGGTCATTTGCGCTCGCGCCGCCGCAGCCTGTGGCTATGCCACCGTGCGCTTCAACTTCCGTGGCGTGGGAGCCAGCAGTGGGCACCATGGTGAAGGGGTGAATGAGCGCGACGACGTGCGCGCCGCTCTGGGGGCCGCGGATCTGCTCGTAGAGGGTGGCGTACGTGCGCTCGTGGGCTTCTCTTTTGGCAGCGCCGTCTCAGCCGCCCTCGTCAACGAGGGAGAAGACGTGGACCGGCTCGTGCTCGTGGGCGTTCCCCTGGGCACCATGGATGTGCCCACGCCACCGCTGCCTGCCGAAGGCTTGACGGTGATCGTCGGTGATCAGGACAGCTTCTGCCCCGTCTCGCGCGCGCGCAGCTTCGTCGCCAGCTACCGCTCCGACCTCGCGCGACTCTGCGTCATCCCCGGCGCCGACCACTTCTTTCACCGCCGCCTCGACGCTCTGGCTCACGCCATGAGAGAGGCGCTAGAGTAGGCGACCCATCTAGGCCTTCTGTGCTAGAGTTGTCAGCGGAATGAAGCGAACGCGCATCGTCCAGCTCAAGCCCGGGCAACGCCGTGATGCGGCGATCAACGCCCAAACGGTCCTCCTCGAGGAGGACCAAACCTTCGCTGACTCCTTCAAGGACGCCTTCCTCGAGAACTACGGAGTGATAAGGGGCATCCTCGAGGGCTATCAGCGCCCAGGGGCGGCGATAATCGCCGTAGACCATCAAGGCATCGCTGGCTCTGTCTGCATAGCGGCCAAGAAAGATCGCATCAACGTCGCTATTGTTGGACGCCACGGGCTAGCGGACCTCTTTTTGGACGGTGATGCCTCACTCTCCCTGCGTCACCTGGTCGTCGTAATTCACCCCCATCAAGGCCGCGACGACCCTCGCGTAAGGGTGGTGGATCTGCGCACCCCCACGGCTTTTCTCGACGAGCATGGTCGCCAAATGGAGGCCCTCGAGGCCGAGGGGCCGATTCTCCTGCGCTTGGGGCGTTTTCGCATTTTCGTTTTACCCACCCACGATGATGAAGGGTTGTGGCCTGACAGTGGCGAGGAGGGGTGGCAGTGCGTGCCCGAACGCGTCTATCTGAGCAATCTCCCAGCCGAACCCGATCGCTGGTCCTGCAAGCGTCTCCAACGTGGCTCAAGAGACCACGCCAAGGGCTCTGAGGAAAGCCTCGTGGGTCCCATCGAGGGGCGCCCCACTGATCATGAGGTGCCCATCGCTGCTCTTGCCAAAGGCGACACCCATGAGCAGGCGAGCGACCTCGAGCGAGTGAAGAAGCTCCAACAGGAAGGGGAGAGTCGCGACAATGTACGGCACACCATCGTGCAATCCATCAGCGGCCCTTCTCGCGCACGACGCTCCTTGCTGGCGGAAGGCGAGGGTCCCCTGGGCGCCCTGCGCATCCGCTCCAACGACGGCAAGAGCACAATCATCGTCGGCCAACAAGCGATCAGTGAAGGCATACTCTTCGGCCGTTATGAACGTTGTGATAATGAAGGGCTGATGGTGCTCTCCAATGGGCGCATCTCGCGTGTGCATGTCTTGTTGATGCAGGTCGCTGACTCTGTCTATGCCATTGACGCAGGCAGCACCAATGGCATGTGGCATGAGGGCAGAGAGTGCCGGGTCTTGAAGCTGGCCTTTGGCGCCCACTTCGTACTCGGTGACCGCCTCGCCACGTTGGAGTGGCTGCGTGCGCGCTAGCGTTACTACTGGATCTCCCCCTGGATCTCGTCTCCAAAGTATTTCGTCGTCGCTTCCACCAACGCTCGCACGCGCTCCGGATCCACCGCTCGCGTCACGTCACCCTGTTCCTTACAGGCCGTGCCGACGATGGCACCATCAGCGAAGGGGGCGAGATCAGCTGCGTTGGAGATGGTCAGCCCTGAGCCAATGTAGACAGGCGCCCGCCCGGAGGCCTGACGCACCTGCTGCAACAGAGCTTTGGAAACTGGCGCTCCTGTGGCCTCGCCGGTAACGATCACCCCATCGGCCAAGCCGCGCTCCAAGCACTCTTCTGTGGCAACGCCAGGATCGAGAGGTCCAAGGGGCGCTGCGTGCTTCACCAGCACGTCAGCGAAGATCTTCACCTTGGCAGCCAAGGTGGCTCGGTAGCGCAACGTATCCGCGGCTTCGCCCTGAATGAGCCCCTGATCTGTGATGTAGGCGCCTACGTGTACGTTGACCCTGATGAAGTCGAGGTCAGCCGCTGCAGCGATACCCAACGCCGCCATGGCATCATTGCGCAAGCAATTCACGCCCACCGGGAGCTCTGTAGCGCTGGCCACCTCACGCACGATCAACGCCATGGCCGCCACCTGATGAGGAGGAATGCGACTTGTGGCGTCCCCCCGCCAAAAAGGTGCCGACCCAAAGTTTTCAACGATCAGCGCCCGCGCGCCACCCGCCGCCCAAGCCTCAGCGTCTATCAGCGCACGCTTTTCCACCTCGGCGAAGCCGCCAGTGATGGGTTTGGGATCACCCGGCATCGCCGGCAGGTGGATCACACCGATCAAACCACGAAGCATTATTTCTCCTCTGGGCTGGGGGTAGGGTGTCAACACGCGCAGAGCATCGTCTCGATATGAAGCCAGGTCAACAGGACCTGGTTAGGCTTCCCGTTTCCAGAATTATCGGTGGCACGATACACACTTTGTCGGTAGCCTCACCGGTCGGAGAGTCAGCAAACAGAAGTTGGCGGTTCCCCCCCTCAACGGGAGGGCCGGGAAAGATATATGCCAACCAACATGCGTAATACCATGAAGATATTGCCTATCCTCTGCATGCGAAAACGAGGCTCATGAGCCACGGCCTGCTTCCATGGGTGGGCTTCAACGCCTATGTCTTGGCGATGCTCGCGCTCGATCTGGGCATCTTCCAGCGCAAGAGTCACGCCTTCTCGATGGGGGAGGCGCTGGTCTGGAGCGCCGCCTGGATCGCCCAGGCGATGATCTTCAATGTGGGCATCTACTTCACCATGGGCCCAAGTACGGCCCTCGAGTTCTTCACAGGCTACTTGATCGAAAAATCCCTCAGCGTCGACAACCTCTTCGTATTTCTCCTCATCTTCAATTACTTCAAGGTCGAACCGCGCGTGCAACCCAAGGTTTTGCTCTGGGGTGTTCTCGGAGCGCTGGTCATGCGCGCCACGCTCATCGCCTTGGGCGCGGCGTTAATCACTCGCTTCCACTGGGTCATGTACATCTTCGGAGGCTTTTTGGTGTTGACTGGCGTTCGCATGCTCTTCGACAGTGACGTGGACATCGAACCCGAGAAGAACCCGCTGGTTACGCTTGGTGCGCAAACTCTTTCCCGTCACCGACGGCTACCACGACGATCGCTTCTTCGTGAAGATCGATGGTCGACGCTTCGCGACGCCTCTGGTGGTGGTGGTGGCTGTCGTAGAGGTTACCGATCTTGTCTTCGCCGTCGACTCCATCCCGGCGATCTTCTCCATCACCACCGACGCGTTCATCGTCTACACATCCAACATCTTCGCGATCTTGGGGTTGCGAGCGCTCTATTTCGCGCTGGCGGGCGTAATCGATATGTTCCGCTTCCTCAACGTCGGGCTCGCCATCGTACTCTCTTTTGTTGGCGTCAAAATGCTGATCGTTGACCTCTACAAGATCCCCACAGGCCTTGCGCTGGCGGTGGTGGGCGGGCTCCTCGTGATCACTGTGGTGCTCTCGATGCTCCTCCCGGAAAAGGGCGAGCACAGTCATGAGAGCGACGAGAGCAGCCCCAAGAGCGACCCGGATGCTACCGCGCCTAACTCAACCCATGAAAACTAGAGTGCAATGAATCGCGTGATCCTCGAGCACAAAGATCTGAAGCTCTCGTTGGAGAGCAGGCGCCAAGCAACGAGCCAAGCGACAAGTCAAGCCAACCTGCTGACGCTGAGCTTCTCACTCCAAGGTGAGGGCCCGATGCACGCATGGTTGCATTGGGGGCTCGACGCCGAAGGACACGAAGCAAGCGGCTGGAGAGCACCACCAGAGGCGTTGTGGCCGGTGGGAACGCGCCCTTTCGACGCGCACGCTGTGCAAAGCCCCTTCAACATATCCGCAGCGGGCGAAGGTCTGCTAGAGTTCACGTTCCCTGCCCGCTGGGATGGTCGTGGGCTACACTTTGTGCTCTACCTCGAAGAACCCACGCGCTGGCTCAACAACGCTGGCGGCGATTATCGTGTGGCCCTCAACATGCAGGAGCGCCCGCGCCCCACAGACACCCTCAACGACGAGTTCTCAGAAGCCGAGGGCGTGGGTCCCGTGCAACACGCCCTGCTCGAGGGTGACCACGAGCTGGCGTGGATTATCGAGCACAAAGAAGGAGCCCCAACGCAGCTCCATCTCGTGAGTGATAGTCGCCTCCCCTTGCACCTGCATTGGGGCCTCGTTCAACGCGGACGACGTTGGATGCCCCCCCCCGAGGCTTGCTGGCCTGAGGGAAGCGTGCCTGCGGGTGACAAAGCCATCGAGAGCCCCTTCGTCGCCCAAGCTGGGCTTCAAAGGCTGAGTCTGGTCATCGACGCTCCAGAGGCAAGGGGAGTCGCCTTCGTCCTGCGACGTGGCCAGAGCTGGCTCAAGAACGGAGAGACCGACTTCCACATCCCCCTCCGCGCTGAGAACGCAGATGACACCACACGCCCCGCCCACGCGCCGGCAGGCCTCGTAAACGCAATCATCGAGGCGGAGACCGAGCGCGGGTCGTGGACCTTGATGCACCGCTTCAACCTTTGCCACGATCTCCTACATAGCCTTCCCGAGGGCGAGCCAACCCGAGGGCGAGGGCTGGTGGCGCTCTACGTCTGGCTACGCTTCTCCGCCCTGCGTCAACTCCACTGGCAGCGCAATTACAACACGAAGCCCAGCGAGCTAGCGCACGCCCAGGATCGCCTCACACGTGCTCTCGCTGACCTCTACGGCCGTGATCCACGAAGCCGCGAGATGGTGCGTTTGATGTTGGCCACCATGGGGCATGGCAGCGACGGCCAGCGTGTACGCGACGAGATCCTCGAGATTATGCACCGCCATCGCATCAAGGAGGTCACAGGCCACTTCTTGGAGGAGTGGCACCAGAAACTGCACAACAACACGACCTACGACGATGTGGTGATCTGCGAGGGCTACCTCTCCTTCTTGCACACGAACGGCGACCAAGGGCGCTTCTACGACTATCTCTCCTCGCGTGGTGTCACGCGCGCCCGCCTCGAGAGCTATGAGCGCCCCATCGTCACCCCCCCCGATTTCCATCCGGGGCTCAAAGAGCCGCTGCTGCATGACTTTCGCCGTTACCTCGTCACGCTCAAGCGTGTACACCAGGGCACCGATTTCGGCGTGGCCTTCGAACGCGCCCGCCACCAGCTCTCCCACGAGCTACGCCAGCGGATCGAGCCACTCCAACA
The DNA here is from genome assembly GCA_019314525.1 of Deltaproteobacteria bacterium. Classification (GTDB taxonomy): domain Bacteria; phylum Myxococcota_A; class Polyangia; genus JAFCZD01. The sequence goes on along the minus strand of JAFCZD010000008.1, from coordinate 31,636 downwards.
CAGCGACCCAGAGGACGCGGTGTCAAACTGCCGCCGCCTGGTGATGGCGCGCCATGACCTGCGCGCAATGCTCGACACCGGCGCAGGTGCCCGTGACCTGCTCTTTTTGGACCTCGCCCTCGATGAGCGACTGCGTGTGGTCATCGAGTCTGCGCGCCAGCATATTGATTCTCTAGACAGCTGGCTGCAGCTGAGCTGGGCCGCGGCGGCGAACACCGCGCTCTCCTTCGAGGATGAAGAGCTGACGCGCTGTGCCCAGCATCTACGCCTCCTCGCGCGAACAAAGGACCTGCAAAAGACCGCCGCCCGTGAGTTGCATAGCGTGCGTGAGCGCACGGCCCGCGCCCTCGCGAGCCTCTCTAATCGTCTCCATGGGATGTTGCAGCCTTGGGCCAACCACCTTGGCGTCGCCTTTGAAGCCGAAGATTTCACGGTGGCGCTCTTTGCCGAAGAGGTCGTCCGTGGGCGCGCCCCCTTCGCCCTCTCCGCTGCCTTGCGAGGGCTCTCCGGCCCCTTGCACGCCGCGGCTGAGCTTGGCCAGTGGGAGGTGGTTAGCCCAGGTGAAGCCAGAGGAAGACTATGCAGCGTCGACGCGCTCCACGAGCTCATAGAGCGCCCACCCAGCGAGCCCACTGTAGCGCTCTGCCAACACGTGAATGGTGATGAGGAAATCCCTTCCTCCGTGGTCGCCGTGGTCACCACCGCGAGCGTAGATCTCGTCTCTCATGTGGCGGTACGCGCGCGAAACGCGGGAGTGCTCTTTGTCACAGCCTACGAGGCAGCCACCCTCGAGCCCCTCACCAAGCTCAAAGGGGAACATTTACACATCGAGACTTCCCCAGCTGGCGCGCTCCAATGGAGGTCTATCGCGGCCGGGGAGAGCATCATCTCACCCACAACGCCTCGGCGCGCTGACCCTCGAACCTTCGCCCCACCACCTGTGAACAAGGCTGGCCCATGGGCGGTAACCGAAGACGCGTTTACCCCGGCTGGAGTGGGCGGAAAATCGCGCAACCTGCGGTGCCTGCGGCAGTTCATTGGCGATGACGTTGCCTCTGTGCCCCATGGTTTCGCGCTCCCCTTCGGCTCCTGTGAACGCGCCCTTGCCCTCTGCCCCGCGCTGCAAGGGGAGCATGACGCGCTGATTACCTCGCTGACTGGCACGAGCCATGATGAGCAAACAAGCGTATTCGGGGCCCTGCAGAAGCTCCTATGCAACATCGACGCGCCACCCGCCCTACGTGACGCCCTGCGCGAAGCCGCCGACCGCAGCCGCGTCCCCTGGCCCACCGCCCGCTGGCCCGAGATCTGGCAACGCATCAAAAGCGTCTGGGCGTCTAAATGGAACGAGCGCGCGGCCCGTGCGCGACGCGCGCGCGGCATGCCTGATACGGCGCTCTCCATGGCCATCCTCGTGCAGGAGCTCGTGCCCGCGGAGGTCGCCTTTGTCTTGCACACCGTCGATCCACGCAGCGGAGATCATCAACGCCTCTATGGCGAGGTTGTGGTGGGCCTTGGTGAGACCCTCGTGGGTAACCACCCTGGGCGCGCCCTCTCCTTCGTGGGCCATAAAGAGACCCTCGAGATCGAGGTGCTCACCTACCCGAGCAAGAGCTACGCTTTGCATGGTGGCGGGCTGATCTTCCGCTCGGATTCCAGCGGCGAGGACCTGGCCGGGTACGCGGGCGCCGGCCTCTACGACAGCTTCCCCCTCGATGAAAATACGCGCGTCTCCATCGACTACACTCAGATCCCCCTCATCACAGACCTTCAACGACAACATGAGCTGCTCCAAGGCCTGCTACGATTGGGTATCGACATCGAGGCTCGCTTCGGCTCCCCACAGGATGTGGAAGGTGCAGTGCTAAAAGACCACTATCATGTCGTGCAAACACGCCCTCAGGTAGGTCTCGATGACATCGCGTAGGATCTCCATCGGAAATCAAACAAGCTTCACCGCCCCCACGGCGACCTTCCCCTTCGAATACGCCATCGCCCATGGCTTTGATGCCTTCGAGTGGTTCCCTGATACAACCCCTGAGGGCTATGGATTCGCCGAAGAGAAGCTCGACGCTGCGAGGCGACGTGACATCCGAAACCTCGCGCTGGCCCATGATATCCGACTATCCGTGCACGCGCCCTGGTGGATCGACGTCAGCTCCGAAGAAAGCGTGGAGCAGCTCGATTCCAGCATCACCTTCGCCGCGAACGTGGGCGCAAAGCTGATCAACATCCACATCAGCCACGAAGCGACGCTGGAGGATCATGTCAGCGCGGTGGTGTTGCTGCTGAAGAGACTGCACCCTACGGGCGTGATGCTCTCCATTGAGAATACAGTGCAAAGCAGCCCTGATGACTTCAACATGCTCTTCTCGCTGCTCAAGGAGCGTGCCGGGAGAGCGTTCACCAACGTTGGGGTCTGCCTCGACATCGGGCACGCCAACCTCTGCGCCGCCACGCGCAATGACTACCTTGGCTTCTTGGACAGGCTTGCGCCCACCATCCCGCTGATCCATGCCCACGTTCACGAGAACTGGGGCGATCGCGACAGCCACCTGACGCTCTTTACTGGCCCCTCTGCACAAAACAGTGCAGGGGTCGAAGGCTTCATCCAACGCCTCCTCACGCGAAGTTATGAAGGTGCGTTGATCCTCGAGCAATGGCCCGATCCCCCGGAGCTGCTCGACAATGCGCGAGAGCGCCTCCTCGCCATCCTCTCCGAACAAGAGACCGACAATGCGGAGTGAACCGATGAAGACGAGCCTCGTCACGAGCATCGCCCAAGCAGATCAAGAGCACCGCAGCTGGCGCAAGAAGCTGGAATGGGTCCGCGACCTGCTCGCTCATGACACCTTCGATGCAAGCGATGAAAACCTGATCTACCTGGCGATCTACCTGCGCTTCCTCGGCACGGGTGAACTCCCTTGCGCCGAGGACGGTGGGCACTACCGCCCTTCACACCACGCACACCTCTCCGCCGAGATCAGCAGCACGCTGGCCGATATCGCCAACGAGGCGAACGCGCCGCTCTTGCGGCGCATCTACCCCTGGCTGCCCTCTTTCGACGCCACCTTCACGCGCCGTGAGCCCTTGACGCGTATCCGCGACATCGCCCACCGCAACGACATCCCACAGCCCCTCAAGCACGAGATCAAGACCACGCTGCAGAACAAGCTGCACCGCTGCGCCGCGCCGAGCGATTTGGCCACTTCAGGCGCCTTGCTCAAGCGCATCACCGCCAAAGAGGGCGAGTACTCCGCCGACTTCATCAGCGAGTTTCAACGCTTCCATGACGAGCTCGAGGAGTTCTTTGGCGCCCACACCCTCACCCGCTCCCTCGAAGAGTATGTCACGAGCCATCCCCTGGATGGCGCGACCCTCTCCATCCGCGAGCTGCTCAAAACCCAGACGCTTCCCTCCGATGACTTGGCGCTGCTCTGCCAACAGCTGGCCCTCGCAGCGGCGGTGCGACGCGCGATAACGCCCGACCCACGTGACGCGAGCGAACAAGCACGAAGACGGCGCCTTGTAGACATCAAGCTCGAGGAGCACGCGTTCATGCTCCTCGGCCGACTACGCGCAAGCCTAGAGACCACGGGTGACGCCAACCAGGTGAAGGTCGCCTTGCGTGCTTTGGGGCTAACCCTCGATCACCTTGCTCACTCCGGCGAGCTCGGCGCTGAGCCGCTGCGAGCGGACCTCGCGAGCTGGCGGGAAGACTTCCATCTTGACCAGCGCGATCAGGTCTTACGCCTCAAGGCCTTCATTGAACGTTGCCGTCAGCTGGTGGCCGAACACTCAGAGCAAGCCTTGGGAATGCTGGTGGAGCGCGCACGACGGCTGGGTGAAGCCCTGGGGATCGCCCAACATGCCATCTCCACCTTCGTGGAGGGTGAGTTACGCGGGACCTTGATCTTTCAGCTCGCTGCGCTCTCCGACTGGCTTGGTCGCACCGCCCGCAGCGTGGCAGGTCTCTCTCCCTGGGTCGCGCTCGTCCCTGGAAAGACCATGGGACGGCTGGTGGCAGCCAAGTCCATGGAGGAGATCGCTGCCCTGCGCAGCAAAGAGGATCTGGTGGTACGCCTCCAGCACGCCGCGGGAGACGAGACCATCCCAGGCAACGTCAAGGGCGTGATCCTCTCCCACGAGATCCCACAGCTGGCCCACCTTGGTGTACGTGCACGGCAAGCCGGTGTGCCCTTCACTTGTTGCGATGAAGCGGAGGTCCTCAGCAAGCTCGACGCGAAGCTCAACACATGGGTTGAACTGCAGGTGGAGGCCGACAGGGTTCAAGTGCTCACCCTCTCCACCAAAGAAGAGCGAAGCGCCGCAGCAAAGGCCGCGGCACCGCCTCCTGCCTCCTCAGCACCCATCGCCGATGAGCCGGGGTGCATAGATGTTCCGGTGGTGGTGCGACTCGATGAGATTCAGGCCACCCGACGCGCGGACCCACTTCGGGTGGGGGGCAAAGCAGCTCGAGCAGCCCGCCTGGCCGCCTTCGCCAATCGAGCGGCGTCAGGCTTTCGTGCCCCCATGGGGGTTGCCATACCCTTCGCCACCCTCGAGCGACAACTCGACGCCATACCCGCACGGCGCACCCTCTACGACGCGCTGGTCAACCGCCTCGGACAACGCCCCCGTGAGCTCTCGCAGCTTTGTGATGAGCTACGACAGCTCGTCTATGAACTCGAGATCCCGCAAGAGATCGTCAACGCTGTCCGCAGCGCCCTTGGCGCGTCCAGTCCACTGATGGTGCGCTCCAGCTCCAGCACAGAAGATCTACGTCACCTCGCCAGCGCGGGCCTCTACGATTCAGTGATCAACGTTGGGCTCCAGGGCCTGCGTGATTCGATCCGCACCGTTTGGGCGTCCCTCTGGTCGCCACGCGCTGTGCGTGGCCGCGAGGCCGGAGCGCTTCCCCACGCCGTGGCACGGATGGGTGTGCTGATTCAACCGTTGGTCACGCCTGAGCTCTCCTTCATCATGCACACCGTCAACCCGATCTCGGGCTGTCGACAAGAGGCCACGGTGGAACTCGTGGTGGGACACGGCGAGACCTTGGCCAGCGCTCGTTTTTCGGGCAGCCCCTTCCGTTTGATTTGCAACAAAATCAGCGGTGAGACCACCACCGAACGGCTGGCAAGCATCGGCCGAGCGTTGATCCCCGACGGACGCGGTGGGCTGCGAGAGGAGCTTGTGGATTATGCGTCGCTGCCCCTGATGACCAGTGAGAGCGAGCGACGAGAGCTTGGACGCAAGCTGGCGCGCATCGCTGCGCGCTTGGAGGAGGCTTTCGGTCACGCCCAAGATGTCGAAGGGGTGATCAGCAAAGGCACGATTCACCTCGTCCAGAGCCGAGCCCAACAGGGCCTTGATCGACTGCTCCCATCGCTCTCGAGTGAGCTGAGGCTGGACCAACTCACGCAGGAGCACACAGAGTCTGCGCTGGAACCCGGCGGCAGTGGCGCGGAGACGCAGCCTGCCAGTGGCAGGCACCCAAAGCCATCCAATGAGGCCGAAAGACGTCCACGACGGGCCCTGTCCAGAAAAGATGTGACGCTCTTTGGTATGTTCGAGCAACAGATCTCCGGCGATAGCGGGCTGCTCTTATTGGCACAACGACGTATGCATCGGGCAAACCTAGGGGCGGAGTTTCACGCCGCCTACCCTGAGCAGCTCGAGGGGCTCTGGCACCACTCCCCCAACGCAGAAGCCATCTTGCACCTGCCGCGTGATCTCGATCTTCTGGAACCTAGCAACCAACACTTGATCCTCGATTTTGCCAGACGTTTTGCCGGGCGCCTCTTGGGAATAGTGGTGCACGATCAATGGGAGATGGTGCGCGAGGTCGAAGCGTATGGCGAAGCCGTGAGCCGCCTCGATGAGGGCCTGGCCAAGGTCGAGCGTGGTCCACATCTCTTCGTCGAATACGCGGTGGGCTTGGCCCCTGAGGAGTATCTCGCGTTTTTTGGCATGTCCCGCGGGCTCGCGAAAGTGGGGGCCTGTATTGACACCGGTCATGTTGGCATCTGGCAAACACGCGTGGAGTTTGCGCGACGCCATCGTGAAGATGCTTGTGCCCTGGCACCCTATGACCCGCGACTTCCTGGGCTCCTGCCCGACCTACGCGACGCCATGGATACGGCGCTACCTCGGGTGCTGGAGATGATCGAAGAGCTCGGAGGCTGGGGTGTGCAGGTGCACTACCACCTCCACGATGGCCACCCCTTATGGCACCACAGCCCCTATGGTGTCGCTGACCACCTCAGCTTCCTGCACAGCATGACGCTGCCTTTTGGGACAGATGGCACCTCCACCCACACAGCGACACACTCTGGACCCCTCTACGGTCCCAAAGGGCTGGAGGCCATCGTTGAAGCCGCCGTGGCCCACGCTGACGCCAAGAAGCTAACCATGACGCTCGAGATCCATGCCCTTCCAGGTCAGGAACCTCTCGACAGCGAAGATGGTGAAATCTTTGCACATTGGCGAGATCTCACCAACGCACAGCGGATGAACTACTGGATGTCGATCTTGGTTCGCAACCAAGGGCTTCTCAACCGTGCCCTCGAGCGTTGTTGCCTTTAGCAACCCCTCATGTGTCCTCCCTGAATAACTAGGCCGAAAAAGGTTGTAGGGCACAACATCACGCCAATACCTCTTGCCTTTTTAGCGCGTAGATCTATCAACTTCGGGCTTCCACGTGCCTGGCACATGAGTTGCTAGACGTTGGCGGCGTAAGTCGCCCGGATATGTAACGCTGGAGGGTCCATGAAAATCGCAATGCTCTCATGGGAGTCTTTGCACTCCATCTCTGTCGGTGGGGTTGGGGTTCATGTCACTGAACTGGCCGCGGCGCTACAGCGCAAAGGCCACGAGGTGCATATCTTCACCCGCATGGCTGCGGGTCAGCCTCATTACCAGGACATCCATGGTGTCCACTACCACCGCTGCCCGTTTTACCTCAAGCCAGACTTCATCGATGAGATCCACGGCATGTGCCAGTCCTTCGTCGATCACGTCTTCGCTACCGAGGATTATATGGGCACGCCCTTTGACGTGATCCACGCCCACGACTGGTTGGCCGCCAACGCGATGATCTGGATCAAACAGGGGCGCGGTCGCAAGGGCATCTTCACGATCCACTCCACCGAATATGGTCGCTGTGGCAACGTCTTCCACGCGGGCCAGTCACAGGACGTACGCGAGCAAGAGCGCGCCGCGACGTATTGGGCGGACCGCGTCGTCGCCGTCTCCGGCGCCCTCAAGGGCGAAGTCTGCTGGATGTACGAGGTCCCCGACTGGAAAGTCGACGTCGTCTACAACGCCGTCAACCCCAACCACTTCGACGGCTGGCTCGATCCTGGCGAGATCAAGGCGCGCTACAGCACGGGCCCCATCGATCCTATGGTGCTCTTTGCGGGGCGCCTCGTGGAGCAAAAGGGGCCTGACATCCTGGTGGAGGCGATCCCCATGGTGTTGCACCACCACCCCCTCACCAAATTTGTCTTCGCGGGTGACGGTGAGCTGCGCGGCCAGTGCGAACGCCGCGCCCACGAGCTAGGCGTGGCCCACGCCACACGCTTCATCGGCCATAAATCCGGAGGTGAGTTGCAAGCGCTCTTCAAGGCCTGTGACGTGGTCTGCGTGCCAAGCCGCAACGAACCTTTTGGCATCGTCGTGCTCGAAGCGTGGAGCGCAGGAAAGCCTGTGGTCGCCACAATCAACGGTGGCCCCAATGAGTTTGTCTGGCATGAGGTCAATGGGTTGAAGATCTCGCCCCATCCGGAGTCTGTGGCCTGGGGCCTGGGCACCCTCTTCACCAACTTCGAGTGGGCACGCTGGATGGGAGGCAACGGTCGCGTGGCAGCAGAGGAAGCCTTCAACTGGAACGTCATCGCCGATCAAATGCTGCAGAGCTATCACAGCTGATCAGGCCTTCTGATTCGCGACTTACGCGGCGAACGTCTAGCCTCCTCGCAACTTCGCGGCACGTTCATGACCTGCGAGGCCCTCCATCTGAGCGAGCTGGGCTGCGTCCTTATAAAGCTCCGCGGCTTGCAGTGAATCGTCAATACGCAGCCAGGTTCGGACCCTCAAAAAATCGAAGACCGAGAGCCCTCCGCGATGCCGCGCCCCCTGCACGGTGGGCAGGGTGTGGTTGGGTCCAGCGCAATAATCCCCGAGCACCTCGGCGCTGCCTTCCCCGATGAATAGAGCACCGGCGTGGCGACATTCAGTGGCCACCTCGGCGGCGTTCACCATGGAGATCTGCAGGTGCTCTGGTGCGAGCTGGTCGGCCACCGCCACCGCCTCGGCGGTATCTCGCACCACAACGGCGAAGCCGTTGTCGAGGGCGACTCGCGCGATCTCTCGCGTGCTCAAGTCCTCCAACTGAGCTGCGAGCGCCTGCTCCACCGCGACCACCAAGGCCTCCGAGGTCGAGACCAAGATCGGCATCGCGTCCACATCGTGCTCGGCCTGCCCCAGCAAGTCCGCAGCCACCAACTGGGCGTTGGCGTCCTTGTCGGCGAGCACCAGAAGCTCTGTGGGACCTGCCAGCATATCGACGCCCACCTGCCCAAAAAGCAGCTGCTTCGCGGCGGTCACCCAGCGGTTGCCTGGACCCACGACCACATCGCACCGAGGAAGCCCGCCCACACCGAGGGCCATGGCCGCCACTGCCTGAGCCCCACCCACCGCGAGCAGCCCGTCCACACCTGCCAAAAAGGCCGCAGCCAACGTCTCGAGGGTGGGACGAGGAGACGCCACCCAGACTTGTGCGACACCGGCAACTCGCGCAGTCACGGCGGTCATCAGCACCGTGGAGGGCAGCGGAAAGCGCCCGCCCGGCGCATAACAGCCTGCCGCCTCCACGGGCAATACCTCATGGCCCGCAGCTCCTCCCGGGATAGAAACCTCCACTGGCGAGAGGGCCTCCCGCTGCGCTTGGGCGAAACATCGCACCCGCTCCGCCCCGCGCTCCAAAACTGCGCGCGAAACGGCATCGAGAGCGTCCGCTTCAGCCCCAAGGGACTTCGGCGTCCAAATCAAAGGCGCCTCGGATCCTGAGTCGAGATCTCCAAGCTCCTCGGACCACCGGCGCAGGGCCACCTCCCCCTCGCGCCGCACATCCTCTACGATGACCGCAGCCTGCTGGAGCGTCTCTTCGGGCAAGCCACGCCGGGCCACCGCCTGCACTTCGTCTTTGCAAACCCGCTTGAGCGTCATTTCTTCTGCTCCGAGCGACGGCGAACGGTCAAGGCGCGGCGGTCGAGCTCCCGCTCCACCTGCTCGAAGCCAACGCCCGCTCTGGCCATGGCCACAGCCGCAAAATAGATCACATCCGCCGCCTCCCAGGCGACCTCATCACCCGTGTTAGCCTCTGCCAGCTCCTGGGCCTCTTCGGCGAGCTTGGCCGCAAGCAGCGTTGGGTCCTCCACCAACTTCCGTGTATACGACCCCGGCTCAGCCCCAGCGACGCGCTGACGTAAGGTACGCTGCAGCGCGGCAAAACCGCCTGAAGCGCCAAAACAGCTTGTTGTACCCTCGTGGCAAAAACCACCGCCCTCTTGGCGCACCCAGAAACGCAGCGCGTCTCGGTCACAGTCCAGATCGATGCGCAAGAGCTGCTGAGTATCACCGGAGGTCTTTCCCTTTTCCCAGAGCCCACGACGACGGGACCAATAGACTCCCTTCTGTGTCTCAACCGCCCTACGCACGCTCTCGGCGTTGGAATAAACAAGCCCTAAGACCTGACCCATCTCATCGCAAACGACCGTCGGCCAGAGGCCGTCGGGGCGGTCACTTCGCATGGGCGCAGAGATACCGTCGCCCAAAGGCAGCTGCCCGTTGTAGAGCGCCATGCCCACCTGAGCATCGCAGCCCAACGTGTCGAGGGCGCTCACCTCGTCTGCCCTCGTCACACCCCCGGCGATGGTCACCTGGGCCTGATCGCCACAGATCGCCGCGAGGGCCTTGGCGCGCTGCAGGTCTGTGCCACCCAGGCGCCCCTCGAGTTCCACAAAGGTCAAAAGGAAACCGCCACAAAAAGGCAAGAGGCGTTGGAGTTGCTCCTCCACCTGAACCCCGGTGGCCTTCTGCCAACCCTCCACGACCACCTCGCCATGCACAGCGTCGAGGGCCGCGATGACGCGCTCACGAGGCAACTGCTCAAGGACCTCGGGCGTGGCGGCCGTACCCAAAATCACCCGCTCAGCGCCTGCGTCGAGCCAGCGCAAGGCCGCTTCTACAGAGCGGATCCCTCCGCCCACCCGACAGCGGTATTTTGCGATGAGCCCCTCGATGACCTCGCGATTTTCACCGCGCCCCATGGCCGCGTCGAGGTCGATCACCGCCATGGGTCCAGCGATAGAGAAGCGCTCAGCCACCTCGAAGGGGCAGCCCCCGTCCAAGGCCTTTTCTTTGCCGCCGATGAGTTGCACTGCGCGGCCATCCATGATGTCGATGGAGGGTATGATCATCGTCGAACCTCTATCCCCAGTTGGTGTAGATCGTCTTTGATCTGTGAGACGGTCGTCTCGTGGTCATGAAAGATTGAAGCCGCCAAGACGGCGTCGGCGCCGGCGGCGAAGGCCTCGGCGAGGTGCTCCACCGTAGCAGCTCCGCCAGAGGCAATGATCGGCGTGCCCACTCGTGCGTGCACTGCCGTGATCAACTCCAGGTCATAACCCAAACGCGTCCCGTCACGGTCCCAGCTCGTCAGGAGGATCTCACCAGCACCAAGGGTCGTCGCCTCCTCAGCCCACTCCAAGGCGTCCCGCCCGCAGGAGGTGGTCCCAGCGCGAATCACGACCTCCCAATCAGGCACAGGAGCGCCAGGCACAGGAGCGTCAGCCTTGAGGCGACGGGCGTCAATGGCCACCACTACACATTGACGGCCAAAACGCTCTGCGAGTTCCACGAGCAGCTCAGGACGCTCTACGGCCGCGGTGTTCACGGCCACCTTGTCAGCCCCAGCCTCCAAGAGCGCCGCAGCGTCGTCGATGCCCTTGACGCCGCCGCCCGCAGTAAGAGGGATCATCAACGCGTGACGCATATCCCGCAACACCTGCAGATGGTGTGCTCGAGCCTCCACCGTCGCAGCGACGTCCAGCACCACCAGCTCATCGCCCCCTTGTTGCTGGTACGCGCGTGCACGCTCCACGGGATCACCTGCGTCTCGCAGCCCGCTGAAACGTATGCCTTTGACCACGCGGCCGTGGGCCACATCCAGGCAGGGGATAATTCGCCGCGTCAACATGGCCAGCCTCCAGCGAGCCAACGCTCCACGAGGGCCTGACCCCAAGGCCCCGAGAGTTCGGGGTGAAATTGACAAGCGAGCACACCACGGCGACCGATAGCAGCCACCAAGCGCTGTGATCCATAGGTCGAATAGGCGGCAGCCCAGCCCACGGGCGCCTCCGCGAGAAAATACGAATTGGCAAAGTAGGCGTAGTCGGATGTGAGCCAATCACCGGCGGGCTCAACCCGATTCCACCCCAATTGGGGCACTCTCAAGCCCCCGCCAAAAGCGACCGCCCGTTGAGAAAAGACGCCAAGGCCCTCCACATTGGGGCTTTCATCACTCCCAGCACCGAGGAGCTGCAAACCAAGGCAGACGGCCAAGGTTGGCTGCCCTTGCTCTATGCGTGTGCGCAAGGCCTGCACAAACCCGTCCGCTCGCAAGCGCGCCATGGCCGGCCCAAAGGCGCCCACGCCGGGCAGCACCACATGACCGGCGTCGACAACATCCTGTGCTGAGTCCGCCCAGCGAATGGTTTGTTGCGCTCGCTCAAGAGCTGCCACCACCGAGGCGAGGTTGGCGGCGCCCGTGCGCAACACCGTGACGCCGCCCGAGTCCGCCATCAAAGCACGCCTTTGGTGCTGAGAATCTGGGACGTGCCCATGGGCGCGACGGCTTGCCGCAACGCCAAGGCCGTCGCCTTGAAGGCCGCCTCAGCTCGATGGTGGTCGTTTTCACCCCGCAGAAGGTCCACGTGCAACGCCAGCCTCGCCGCCTGGGCGAGGGAGGTAAAGAAGTGGGTGATATTCTCACACGCCAAGGGGCCGATGGCCTCTCGGTGTAGGCCGAGGTGGATCTCGGCGGCGGGGCGACCAGAGAGGTCCACCACGGCGCGAGCCAGAGCCTCATCCAAAGGCACATGAGCCGAGCCGAAGCGTGTAATCCCCCCACGATCGCCGAGAGCGTCGTGGAGCGCTTGACCACACGCCAAGGCACAATCTTCCACCGTGTGGTGGTCATCGACGTGGATATCGCCGCGGCAAGTCAAGCTCAGATCGAAGCGCGCGTGGAAGGCCAGGGCCGTCAACAAATGGTCGAAGATGCCAATGCCCGTGTCAACGTCGACCTCCCCCGATCCATCGAGTTGCAAGGAGAGCTCGATCTCGGTCTCCTTTGTCACACGACGAACCTGCCCCGAGCGAGGGGCAGTTGATTTTTCGCTCATGGCAGAAGCTCCTTCAACTCATCAAGGTTGGTAAGCACCCGGCTCGCGCCAGCGGCCCAGAGCGCATCGGCGCTGGTATCACCAGGAGCCAAAATGCCCATGGGCACCACGTCGGCCTCACGAGCAGCCCGCACGTCGTCAGGCGTATCCCCAATCATCCAAGCTTGGGAGACTCCGAGCTTTTCACAGGCGAGGCGCACCACCGTGGGGTCAGGTTTCAGAGGACCATCCTCGCGACAGATCACGACCCTGAAGGTCTCCTGGAGCTGCTGTTCCTCGAGAAAACGCTCAGCGTCAGCGCGCGGTCGCCCGGTGACAATGGCCAACGGCAAGCGCGCGGCCAGCTCTGACAATAAGCTCCGGGAGGGGATTAGCGTCTCCTCCTGGCGTAGACCGGGCTGATCTCCACTTCCCTGATAGAGCGCCTCGAAGCGAGCCGTCACCTCATCAAGGGGGTGCTGCAATCCCCCATGCTCAGCGATCAAGCGCTGGGTGAGCTGCCAATCATCGTTGGCATTACCCGCGCGCTTCGCCATGTCCACCATGGCTCCATCCACTGTGACCCCATAGCTCTTCGCCGTCGCTTGCACGGCCTGGCGATAAGAGCGCGAAACGTCCGCGAGGACCCCATCCATATCAAAGAGCAGCGCCTCAGGGTCCATGCTCATACCACGATCTGAGCAAGGGCGGTGACGATGACGTCGGATCCACCGGCGGCTTTGAGGCGGGGGATCAGCACGGGCAATTCGTTGCGGGGCACGGCGGCTTTCACTGCAAATCCGCCCCCGCTCGCAAGCTTCGAAACCGTAGGCTCACGCATGGAGGGCACAATCTCCAAGAGCTTGGGCAAGCTCTCGGCGGAGACATTCACCTCGATGAGCACCCGCGTTCGTGCGGCAAGCACAGCCCGCAGCAGCAACGCCAAGTCCTCGATGCGGGTCCGCCGGCTTGGGTCAGCCATGGCCTGGCGACTGGCGTAGAGGCGCGTCGAAGAGGTCATCACGGTATCGACGATCTGCAGCTTGTTCGCCACCAAGGTGCTGCCCGTGGCGGTATTGTCAACGATCACGTCGGCGTCTTCTGGGGGGAAGACCTCCGTGGCGCCATACGCCCGGAGGAACGTCGCGTCGAGACCGCGGCGGGCGATCCACGCCTTGGTCAACTGTTCGTATTCAGAGACCACCACCATGGGCTTGTCCGGCAGCGCGCCGCCTTCCAGGAATGCGATGGGCGCCGCCGCCACGACGCGCACGGGATCGAGCCCAATATCCAGGACCTCGTGCAAATCCGCGTTGAGCTCCGCCGCCCAATCCGCGCCCGCAAAACCGACATCCCGTGAGCCCATGTGCAGCATCTCGACGATATTCTGCGGTTTGAGCAGCTTCACCTCAGCGTCTTCCAGGTTCAGCGTCGGTCGATAACTGCGCCCGCTCGCGCGGAGCTCGATGCCCGCTCCAGCCAGGAGCTTGACCACGCCCTCGTACATTCGCCCCTTGGGCAGGGCGACCCGCAGGCTGGGCGGCGTTATTTCTGGGTTTGGAACCATGCTCTTCTACTCCTTGGTCGACGGATAACTACGATGGAAGCTAACACGACAGAGGTGATGTTGTTGACTCTCAAGCCACTTGTGCCTCGACCTCATCGACATCGTCCTCGAGTACCTTTGGTTTGACATAATCCAGCCAACCAAAACCATCGGGTGTCGCACCACTGAAGAGCCCAAAGAAGGCGTCCTGGAATGCCTGGGTCATGGGGCCGCGCTTTCCTTCACCAACGACCACGCCGTCCACGGAGCGAATGGGCGTGATCTCAGCGGCGGTCCCGGTGAAAAACAGTTCATCGGCGATATAGAGTTCCTGACGCGTGATGGGGCGCTCCACGATGCTCAAGCCGAGGCTGTCGGCGAGCTGCATCACAGAGTCTCGCGTCAGCCCTGGCAGGATGCTGCTCCAGGCTGGCGGGGTGGCGATCTCTCCACGGCGAATGACAAAGATATTCTCCCCGGAACCCTCGGAGACGAAGTCCAGGTGGTCCAGGGCGATGCCCTCGGCGTAGCCATTGCGGACAGCCTCGCTACCGATGAGCTGATTCGCGAGGTAGTTTCCACCAGCCTTGGCGGCAGAAGGCACAGCTCCGGGGGAAGGCCGACGCCATGAAGAGATGCACGTATCGACTCCCTGCTCGAGAGCCTCTTGGCCAAGGTACGCGCCCCACTCGAAGGCCGCGATGGAGACCTCTACGGGGCTCTTGGTCGCTGTGAGGCTGAGATCTCCAAACCCTCGATAGGCAATGGGGCGTATATACGCGGACGTCAGGCCGTTAACCCGAATCACCGTCCGGCAAGCCTCGTTGATCTCATCCTCGCTGTAGCCCAGCTCCATGCGATGAATCTTGGCTGAATCGAAGAGGCGCGCCGTGTGGTCGCGCAAGCGGAAGATGGCGGCGCCCTTTGACGTGTCATAGGCGCGCAAGCCTTCGAAGACCGACGAACCGTAGTGCAGCCCGTGGCTCAGCACATGGGTGGTGGCCTGGTCCCAAGGCACCAGTTCGCCGCGAAACCAGATGAAACGAGATTTTTTAACTGCCATGGTATAACTCCTGCGTCAGCACTGACGCGGTAACGAGAAAAAATGGGAGGTGAAACGCAGCGCTCATGCACAAACCTCTTCGAGCTGCTGCAACACGACCTGCACGACCTCTTGTGTGCTGGAGTGACCACCGAGATCGGGCGTACACACGCCCGCGTCCAGCGTGAGGGCCACGGCACGATCAAGGGCCGATGCTTGTTCTGCTGCGTTCAGTGAGTGGCGCAACATCAACGAGACGCTGCTAATCGTCGCCATCGGGTTTGCAAGCCCCTTGCCCGCGAGAGCAGGCGCCGAACCATGAATGGGCTCATAGAGCGCTGGGGCTGCGCTCCCCCAAGACGCGCTGGGCAGAAGGCCCAGAGAGCCTGCGATGGCCGCTGACTCGTCAGAGAGGATGTCGCCAAACATATTGCTCGTGACGATCACGTCCATCGATTGTGCGTCGTCGATCAAGCGCATGGCGCAGGAGTCGACGAGCTGGTGCTCCAGGGTTATGTCGGCAAAATCCTTGTGGACCTCTGTGACCACCTCTCGCCAAAGGCGCGAGCTGTGGAGCACATTGGCTTTGTCTACGCTGGTGAGCTTCTTCCTGCGCGATCTTGCGAGGGAGAACGCCAGCCGCGCCACGCGTTGAATCTCGCCTTCGCTGTAGCGCATGGTGTCTTGGGCCCAGCGTCCGCTCTCGTCGCTGCCCCGCGCTCTGTCTCCGAAATAGATCCCACCCGTGAGCTCACGCACAATCAAGAGGTCCACGCCCTCCACCCGCTCTGGCTTGAGCGGTGACCAACGCAGAGAACCCTCAGATGTCTTCACGGGGCGAATATTGGCGAAAAGCTGCAGTTCCTGGCGAAGAGTCAGAAGCCCCTGCTCGGGGCGCACCTCAGCCTGGGGATTGTCATAGCGCGGGTCGCCCACCGCACCCAAGAGCACTGCGGTAGCGCCCTTACACGCTTCAAGCGTGGACGCGGGCAGGGGGCTGCCTGTCTCTGCAATGGCAGCCCCGCCCACAGCGTGGGTTTCAGAGCTAAGACCAAACTCGAAGCGTGCGTCAAGCCACTGAAGGACCTGCCAGCCAGCCTGAACGATCTCGGGGCCGATGCCGTCTCCTGGCAACAAAACGATGTGCTTGCGTGAACTATCCATGGTCCACCTCGTAGTTCGCGATCTCCTTGGAGAAGCTCAGCAGGTAGTCCAGCTGGTCAACGCCCCCAAGGAGGCAGTAGCGGCTGAAGGGGTCGACATCGAAGGGGAGGTCTCTCCCCGAGGGCATGGTCACTACCAAGCGCTCGAGATCGATCTCCACGAGTGGTGTTCCACTTGCTGGGCGCTCAACATCCACCACCCCATCTTGGCCCACGGCCTCGGCCAGGAGTTCCTCATGCTGCGATGGCGTCAGCTCCACCGGAAGGAGCGCGTTCTTCAGCGCGTTCTGCCGGAAAATATCGCCAAAGCTGGTGGCGATCACGGCACGGAAGCCCGCCCCTCGCAACGCCCACGCGGCGTGCTCACGGGAAGATCCGCAGCCAAAGTTCTCACCTGTGAGCAAGATCTGAGCCCCATCATAGCGCTCTTGCTCAAGCACGAACGCTGGATCACGTCGCCAATCAGCGAAGGCCGCAGGACCAAGGGAACTCCTATGAGTGACCTTCAGAAAACGCGCCGGGATGATCTGGTCTGTGTCCACGTTATCGCGCAACAGAGGGACCACCATTGACCGCAAGCGTACGAAGCTCTTCTCTGGCTCCTTCACGCCCCACCTCCTTGCTGACCATGCACCTGCTCTGCCCCTTGAGACGCGCCAACGCTCATGAGCAGCGGGCGTGGATCTGCCACCGCGCCATGAAGCGCCGCAGCTGCTGCCGTCAAGGGGGAGGCGAGGAGGGTTCGGCTGCCAGGCCCTTGACGCCCCTCGAAGTTCCTATTGCTGGTGCTCACGGCGCGTTGCCCAGGCTCAAGCTGATCTCCGTTCATCGCGATGCACATGGAGCACCCTGGCGTGCGCCACTCTCCACCTGCCTCGATGAAGACTTCGTCCAGACCTTCAGCCTCCGCCAGGCGCTTGACCTCCATGGAGCCGGGCACCACGAGCAGGCGCACCTTCGGCGCAATTTTTTGCCCTCGTAGAACGCTCGCCGCCTGACGCAGGTCACCCAAGCGTCCGTTGGTGCACGAACCGATGAACACCACATCGATGGCTATGCCCACCATGGGTTGGCGGCTTTGCAGACCCATGTACTCCAACGCGCGTTCAAGCTTTCCTCGTGTCGCCGCGTCTCCCTTTGCAGTGGGGATCTCCTCGTCCACTGGGATGCCCATCTCTGGGCTCGTGCCAAAGGTGACCATGGGGCGAAGCGTGCTCGCGTCGATGGTTACCGACCTGGCGAAGGTGGCATCTGGGTCGCTGTTCAAGCGCCACCAACTCGCGGGCACCCCCTTGGGCGCCTCAGGCCGCCCTGCAAGGTAGGCGAACGTCTTGGCATCTGGCGCCACCATGCCCGCACGCGCCCCTGCCTCGATAGACATATTGCAGAGGGTCATTCGCCCCTCCATGTCCAGCTCCTCCACGGCCTGCCCACGAAACTCAAAGGCGTGGCCCGTGCCACCATCGGCACCGATCTTGGCGATGAGCGCTAGGGCCATATCCTTAGCGCTAACGCCTGGAGGGAGAGAGTTCTCAAAGACGACCTCGTAGGCCGCAGGCTTGTGCTGCAGGAGGCATTGGGTCGCCAACACATGCTCCACCTCGGTGGTCCCGATGCCGAAGGCCAGCGCTCCAAAGGCCCCGTGCGTCGAGGTGTGACTGTCTCCACAAACGATGGTCATGCCAGGCAACGTACGTCCACGCTCTGGCCCGATGACGTGCACGATGCCGTTCTCTGCGCTCCCGTGGGGGTAGAGGGTGATGCCGTGCCTGTGACAATTTTCCGTCAAACGCGCCAACTGCGTCTTGGCCGCAGCGTCCGTGATGGCATGGGACGTCGCCTGCTGCCCAAAGGTTGGCGTGGAGTGATCCATGGTCGCTAGGCAGCGGTCTGGGCGCCGCACGCAGAGCGAGCGTTGCTGCAACCCAGTGAACGCTTGGGGCGAGGTCACCTCATGGATCAAGTGCAAATCGATATAGATCACGCTGGGGTGCTCAGGCTTCGCGGTCACCTCATGAGCATCCCAGATTTTGTCCAGCAAGGTTCGGGGGGGTGTCATGCTGTCTTCTCGGCTGTCTTCTTGGCGGCCTCTGCGACCTCGCCACCGCTCACCTTGGCGCGGGCCCTCAAAATGCGGTTGCTCGCCGCGAGGTACGCCCGGGCGCTGGCGACGATCACGTCTTGGTCAGCGCCCTGGCCGCGATAGATCGGACGTCGCGCATCACCGGTTTGCAGGTTGTCCGTACCCTCGTCAGCCGTCCTCAGCTGCACGCTGGCGTCACCAAGGGCGTCGTTGCCCTCGGTCACCGCCTCCAAGCGATAACGCATCAACTCGGACCCTGTGCACATAATGGTGTCAATGGCGTTGAAGGCCGCGTCCACTGGACCTGCACCCACAGCCGCCTGTGTTTCCGGTCGCCCCTCAGGGTCGCGCAGGGTCAAGGTAGCCGTCGCCATGCCGCGCGTTCCACAGGTCACCTGCAGGTCATCCAAGGTGTAGAGCTGCTGCTCCTCACCGGAGTTGCTGCCCAACAAGGCCACCAAGTCGTGATCGGTAAGGTATTTCTTCTTGTCGGCCAAGTCTTTGAAGCGCACGAAGACCTTGGCCAGCCTCTCTTCAGGCACCTTATGGCCGAGCTCCTCGAGGCGTACGCTCAACGCATGCCGCCCGGAGTGCTTGCCCATGACGAGCGCTGACTCGGCGACGCCCACAGTCTCAGGGCGCATGATCTCATAGGTGGACTGCTCTTTGAGTATGCCGTCCTGATGAATCCCAGCCTCATGGGAAAAGGCGTTGCGACCCACGATGGCCTTGTTGGGCTGCACGGGCATGCCCGAGACACGACTCACCATGCGGCTGGTGCTCGCCAACAACTCAGTGGTGATGCCATGCTCGAAGCCACCATGCTCCGATTGAAAATACTCACGGCGTGTGTCGAGCCCCATGACCACCTCTTCGAGGGCCGTATTGCCAGCGCGCTCGCCAATGCCGTTGATGGTGACCTCGGCTTGTCGCGCGCCCCCACGCAGCCCCGCCAAGGTGTTTGCCGTCGCCAGGCCCAGGTCGTTATGACAATGCACAGAGACGAAGACTCCGTCAGCGCCAACCCCGCGGACATGACGAAAGACGCCACTGACCAGCTCCATGAACTCTTCAGGTTGGATGTAGCCCACGGTGTCGGGGACGTTCAGGGTGTTCGCCCCTGCTTCCAGCGCCACCTCGAGCACCTCGTAGAGAAACTCAGGCTCTGTGCGTCCAGCGTCCTCGGCCGAAAACTGTATATGAGCATCATATTCAGCGGCGTAGGCGACCATCTCTCGCGTTTTCTTGAGCACCGCCGCGCGATCCATCCGAAGTTTATACTCGCGGTGGATGGGTGACGTGCCTAGGAAGAGGTGGATGCGCGGCCTCGCGGCCGCCTTCACCGCGTTCCACGCCGCGTCGATGTCACCACGGATGGCGCGCGCCAGGCTGCAAATTTCAGGTGGCTTTGGGTTCTTTCTCCCCGTGATGACCCCCGCCCCCAACTCCTCGGCGATGCGCTGAATGGATCGCGTATCATCGGGTGACGACGCCGCGAAGCCCGCTTCGATGACGTCCACACCCAAGCGCGTGAGGGCTGTGGCGACCCGCAGCTTCTCGGGGCTTGTCATGGTCGCCCCAGGGGACTGCTCACCGTCACGCAAGGTGGTGTCGAAGATGATAATCCTGCTCATGGTCTCTTCCGTTTCTCGGTCCGCGACTTGTGCCGCAAACACCTAGTCGCCTGGGTTTACGTTGACATCTTCGACAAAGGGCATCATGCGCCGCAGAGGTGCGCCTACCCGCTCCACGAGGAGGTCCTGCTCGGCGCGGCGGCGCTTCATGAAGTTCTTTCCCCCCTCTTCGCTCTCTGCGATCCACTCCTTGGCAAAGGTGCCATCTTGGATCTCATTGAGGAGGTCTTTCATCGCCTGTTGGCTGGCAGCACCCACAATTTTGTCACCGGCCTGGTAATCGCCGTGCTCTGCGGTATCGCTGACGGAGTAGCGCATATAGCTCAGGCCGCCGCGATAGATCAGGTCCACGATGAGCTTCAGCTCATGCACACATTCGAAATAGGCAACCTCGGGCTGATAGCCCGCGTCCACCAGGGTTTTAAAGCCTGCCTTGATCAGCGCGCTCGTACCGCCGCAAAGCACGGCCTGTTCGCCGAAAAGGTCCGTCTCTGTCTCCTCAGCGAAGGTCGTCTGCAGCACGCCCGCGCGCCCCGCGCCAATAGCAGCAGCATAAGAGAGGGCCAGCGCGTCCGCCTCACCGCTAGCGTCCTGCTCCACGGCGAGCAGCGCAGGCACGCCTTCGTTGGCGCAGTAGGTCTCGCGTACCCTATGACCTGGCCCCTTGGGCGCGATCATGGAGACGTCCACACCCGCGGGCGGCGTGATCGCCCCATAGCGAATATTGAACCCATGACCAAACATCAGGGTCTTGCCCGTAGATAAATGAGGCGCGATATGCTCACGATAGATCGCAGCTTGCACGGTGTCCGGCGCGAGGAGCATCACCACGTCTGCCCATTGCGTAAGGGACGCCACGTCGGTGACCACGAGGCCAGCGTCCTGCGCGACTTTTCGGCTCTTGCTGCTCTCACGCAGCGCCACTCGCACCTCAACGCCGCTGTCACGCAGGTTGAGGGCGTGTGCGTGGCCCTGAGAGCCAAAACCCACCACGCCCACCTTACACGCCCGGATCAGCGAAAGGTCTGCGTCTTTGTCATAACGAATCTGTGCCATGTCAATCTCCACTATGGCCACCTTCGAGGTGGCGGTTAGCTCAAAGCGTGTTGTTGGTCAGCGAATGGGGGTCGCCGCAGCCCCTGAGGTGCCCGTGGTGATGGCCACGGCACCGCATTGCACCATCTCTTCGATGCCATAGGGTCGCAGCACCTCTGCGAGCCCTTCGATGCGCGTGGGGTCCCCTGTGACCTCTATGATCATCGACGTGGGTTGCACATCGATGACTCGGGCCTGAAAGACCTCCAAGAGCTGAAAAACCTCCATGCGCTCTCGAGCACCCACGCGCAAGCGTACAAGGGCCAGATCGCGCAGCAGACAGGGCTCGTGCGAGATGTCCTGCACGTCGAGCACGCAGATCAGCTTCCGCAAGTGCGCCTCGAGCTGCCGAGCGGTATCAGCGTCGCAATCCACCACCAGAGTCATGCGCGACTCCCCATGGATGTGGGTGCGCCCAACGCTCAAAGAGACGATGTTGAACTTACGACGTCTGACCAACGAGGAGACGCGATTGAGCACACCAGGGCTGTCTTCCAGCGTCGCGACGAAGGTGCGGTGTCGCGTCTCGGCGGCTTCACCAGCGCCGTTGAACTCTATACGCGCTGTCTGCTGTGTCATCGCTCACCTCGATTCTGGCTTGATCTCTCACTGTCGTCCCCACCTTCCGCGTCCTTGGGACGACGGATCATCTCTTCGATGGATTTTCCTGGAGGCACCATCGGATAGACCGCATCCTCTTGTTCCACCCGGAACTCCACCAGGGTGGGTCCGGGCTCGGCGCGTGCAGCCTCCATGGCGGGTTTGATCTCATCGCGCGATGTCACACGGAAGGCCTTGAGCCCATGAGCCTGGGCCAAGAGCACGAAGTCGGGCGCAGAGATGGGCGTTGATATGTAACGTTTTTCGAAAAACATCTCTTGCCACTGACGCACCATGCCAAGGTAGCCGTTATTGATCACCGCGATGTTGATATCGAGCCCCTCCTGAACCGCCGTGGTCATCTCCGGCGCGGTCATCTGAAAGCCCCCGTCCCCGGCGACAATCCAGACCTCGCCCTTGGGCCGACCCATCCGAGCGCCAATGCCCGCGGGCAAACCAAACCCCATGGTGCCCAAGCCTCCTGAAGTGATGAGCTTGCGGGGTTGCTCAAGGCGATAACATTGGGCAGCCCACATCTGATGCTGGCCCACATCCGTAACGAGGGTGGCGTCCCCAGCAGTGACCTCCCAAAGGGCACGCAGCACATCACGGGCACGCAGTTGACCATCTGTGGGTTCAGAGGCCGTGCTGTGATCCTGGGCAGCCCGACGGTTGGCCTCGATCTCTTCGTGCCAGGCATTGAGCCGCCAAGGCGTGAAACGCCCTTTGGATGCGGCAATGCGGGCGTTGAGCTGCTCTAGTGCCACTCCAATATCGGCCTGCAGTGGAAGCTCAACCTTCACGTTCTTGTTGAGCTCTGCCGCGTCGATGTCCACATGCACCTTCCGCGCGCGCCGGGCGAAGGTCGAGAGTTTACCGGTGACACGGTCGTCAAAGCGCATGCCGAAGGCCAAGATCAGGTCAGCGTGTTGTACTGCTTGATTCGTCCAGGCTTCACCGTGCATACCGAGCATGCCCAAGGCGCGTGGGTGGGAGGCAGGCAGGCCCCCCAGACCCAAGAGCGTGCTCGCCACGGGTACACCCGTCTTATCGACGAACTCACGCAAACTCACACTGGCTTCGGCAGCGATGATGCCGTGTCCAGCCAAGATCAAGGGCCGCTCAGCCTCCTCGAGCATCTCCAAGATCGCGTCTGTGGCCTCGGCAGAGGGCGGAGGTGGCAGCTGAGTATCGACCACAGGCGACATATCAGGCGCGGCGTAGTCTGTGATGCCCATCTGCGCGTCCTTGGTGATCTCCACCAGCACGGGGCCGCGCCGTCCACTGCGCGCCAACTGAAATGCCTTGCGCAGCATGGGGGCCACCTCCTCGGCTCGCGTGGCGAGGAAGTTGTACTTCGTCACAGGGAGCGTCACACCGCTGAGATCGGTCTCTTGAAAGGCATCGCTGCCCAAGAGGTTCGACGCGACCTGACCTGTGATGCAAACAATGCCCACGGAGTCGAGCATCGCGTTGGTGATGCCCGTGACAAGATTGGTTGCCCCAGGACCAGACGTGGCGAGCACCACACCCACCTTTCCTGTGGCTCGGGCGTAGCCGTCCGCCATATGCGCGGCGCTCTGCTCATGGCGCACCAGCACATGATGAATCGGGTACTCGGGTAGCGCATCGTAGGTTGGCATGATGGCGCCACCGGGATAACCGAAGATCACATCCACGGCCTCCTCGCAGAGGACTTCCCACACAACACGAGCACCCGCTCGCTCACTCGTTGCCTTGGGTTGGGAATCCCCAGCGGCGCTCCGTTGTTGCTTGGCTTCACTCTTGGCCTGCATTTCAGCTCCTCACAGGATCTGCCAGCACGGCACCAGTGGACGCGCTGGTGACCATTGCGGCATAGCGACGTAGCCAGCGACTTGCTACATGGCGTTGGGGTTGACGCCGCGTGGCGATGCGCGCGGCAATTGACTCTTCTGATAACTCCACATCGATACGTCGGCGTTCGATGTCGATGACGATCATATCCCCCTCTTGTAGAGCGGCGATGGGGCCTCCACTCGCCGCCTCTGGGCTGATATGACCGACGCAAGCGCCTCGCGTGGCGCCTGAAAAGCGCCCGTCGGTGATCAGGGCCACGGAGCCCGCCAAACCACGACCTGCGATGGCGCTGGTGGGTTCGAGCATCTCTTGCATGCCGGGCCCCCCAGCAGGACCTTCGTAGCGAATCACCACCACGTCCCCAGCGACGATCTGGCCAGCGTGTATCGCGGCCACCGCTTCGTCGTGTCCGTCAAAAACACGGGCTGGGCCTCGGTGATGACGCATGGAGGGAGCGACGGCACCCGTCTTGAGCACCGCACCATCGGGTGCCAGATTCCCAAAAAGCACTGCGAGGCCACCGCCGACGGCGTAGGGGCGATCGAGCGGTCGAATGACCTCTGGGTCCGCAGCCTCGGCGTCCTTCAGGTTGGTGCTGAGAGTCTCCCCCGTGACGGTGACACGCTCACCATCGATCAGCCCTCCCTGATGCAACTGGCCGAGCAAGGCGGGGATCCCCCCAGCGCGGGCCAGATCGTCCATATGGTGTTTTCCAGAAGGACTGAGCTTGGTCAGGTAGGGCACGCGCCGAGCCACTGTGTCCACCTCGTCGAGGCTAAGCTCGACCTCGGCCTCGCGAGCAATGGCCAACAAATGCATCACGGTATTCGTGCTGCCACCCATAGCCACATCAAGGGCGATAGCGTCAAGGAAGGCCTGCTTGTTGAGCACCTGTCGCGCCGTAATGTCCTCAGCGAGCAAGCGCTCGAGCTTCGCCACAGCGTCCGTTGCCAGCACTTCGCGCTCAGCCGAGAGCGCAGGCGCGGTGCCATTATAGGGCAAGGCGATGCCCAGCACCTCCATCAAGCAGTTCATGCTATTGGCCGTGAACAAGCCGCTGCAGGAGCCACACGTCGGGCAGCTACGCGCCTCGAACTCCCCGAGCTGCGCATCATCGATGTCGCCGTTTTGATGTTTGGCCACCGCCTCGAAGACCGAGGAGAGGTCTGTGGCGGTGCCATCAGCGAGGCGCCCCGTAGCCATCGGCCCGCCGCTGACGAAGATCGTGGGGATGTCCAGCCGTGCTGCGGCCATGAGCATGCCCGGCACAATCTTGTCACAATTGGGCACGCAGACCATGGCGTCGAAGCAGTGGGCGGCGATCATCGTCTCCACGGAGTCGGCGATAATCTCGCGGCTGGGCAAGGAATAACGCATGCCGCTATGTCCCATAGCGATGCCATCGTCCACGGCGATGGTGTTGAACTCGAAGGGCACATAACCCGCGGCCCGTAACGCCGCTTTGATGTGGCGCCCAAAGCCATCGAGGTGCACGTGACCGGGCACGATCTCAGCGAAGGAATTGACGAGGGCCACGAAGGGGCGGTCCATATGCTCGGGGGCAACGCCCGCAGCACGCAGCAAAGAGCGATGGGGCGCACGCGTAGGCCCCTCTTTGATCTGCGCCGAGCGTTGCCGTCTTGGCTTCTGGTTGTTTTGTTGCTCTTTAGTCACAGGAGTCTCGTTTTTTTCCAAAAAAAAACCCCGCAGCCTTTCGGGTGCGGGGTCAGGGTGGTGAGTTTCTTTTACCCTGGTGGCCCGCATCCGTTAAGGACGACGACGAGAAGGACGAGGACGAGAAGGGAGAGGTTAAGCCCGAGGAGGCGCTTTACCTGGCTCGTCCCGCCCAAAATAATGCCGTGATGCTGGGCCTGGGAATGATGATGATGACGATGGCTCAGGGCGCCAAGAGGCGTCTGAGCGTGTGTTGCCGAAGAATGTGTCGTCGTTGACATCATCACAGTAGATGCATTGTGGATGCAGATAGAGGGGGTTGTCAAATAGCGCGGGTGCTCTGGTTGACACTAAACCCCACAGCAAATCGCTGAAAGTTTCGCGATCCTGCGCCGATACAAGAAAATGCACTATCCTCAAAAAAGCCATCGCTGTGATGTATCTTGTGCGTTTCTTAACTACTCTTTTCCAATTGGCAGGTGGGCATCGAGATCAAAGATGCATTTGGGATCCATTGGCGTCTTCCCCACATCGACTCTGCGTTTTCATCTGCTATGCTCCAGCCCCTATGGGTCACCTCAATCACCTCAAAGATGAATATCGCGAACTCCTGACCCGCCTCGATGGCGGTCAGGTGACGCTGCCGATCCCCAGCGACCCAGAAGCGCGCGCCGCTTTCGAAGAGCTGCTGCAGATCTATTTTTCGCCAGAAGAGGCACGCATCGCATCGCGAATGCCCACCATCCCTGGCTCCATTTCTGACGTCGCACGTGCCTTAGGGATGGACGACGACGAGGCCCTGCGCAAGCTGGAGCCTCTTTGCGATAAGGGGCTGGTCCTCGACATCCACGACGCGACGTCGAGCAAGACGTACTACCTCCTCGCGCCACCGGTGGTAGGCTTCTTCGAGTTTTCGCTGATGCGCGCCCACGATATGTACCCCAAGGCGCAGCTCGCCGAACGACTCAACCGCTACCTCCATCACGACCGCACGTTCGCCGACGAGGTCTTTGGCAACGACACTGTGCCAGGTCGGGCGCTCGTCAACGAGGCGCTCATCGGCGAAGAAGAGCTCCCCGAGGTGCTCGACTGGCAAAGGGCCACGCAGCTAGTAAAAAGCGCAAGCCATGTCACCGTCGCCGCCTGCTTCTGCCGCCACCTGGCAGAGCACGCAAATCGTGCCTGCGACGCCCCCAGCGAGGTCTGTCTCTCCCTGGGTGACGCCGCAGAGTTTTTGGCCCGTCGTGGCTTCGGCCGAGCCATCACCAACGAGGAAGGGCTTGAAATCCTCCACAAGAGCCGCGCCGGTGGCCTCGTACAGATCGCGGACAACGTACGCAAAAATCCTGCGTTCATCTGTAACTGCTGCAGCTGCTGCTGTGAGCAGCTGCGGGCCATCAATACCTATGACCTCGACGCCATCAACCCCAGCGGCTTCCTCCCGCTCGTAGACAAGAGCCGCTGCCACGGCTGTGGTCGCTGTGCCCGGGCCTGCCCTGTAGGCGCGATCACGCTGACTCCCCGTCGCGAGGTCGCCAAATCGCGAGCAGCCCTCGAGCCTACCCTCGACGCAGAGCGCTGCATCGGCTGTGGTCTCTGCGGCGTGGCGTGTAAACGTGATGCCATTCACATGCATGCCTCGGATGAAAAGCCCGAGGTACCCGTGAACGCCATGGAGCGGGTGGTACGCATGGCCATTGAACGTGGACGCCTCGGCCCGCTTTTTTTTGGAGCCGGCAACACTCAAACGCCACGCTTCCTCAACCGAGTGCTCCAAGCGCTCTGCCAGCTGCCCCTCTCCCAACGGCTTGCCGCCAACTCACAGCTGCGCTCGCGCTTCGTCAAGCAGCTCATGGCGCGCACCAAGGGCTAGATACTAGCATCTCGTTGCAGCCAGCTTGTGGCCCGTCTGAGAGCGTGCTAGCCAGGCGGCCATGAGCATCCCAGAGTCCCACACCTACCTGCCCTTTGGCACCTTCGAGAAGGTCGTCGAGCTGATCGTCGCCCAGGGCGGCGCGAAGCTCAGTATTCAGCAGCTCTCGCGTACTGGCTGCGTGTTCATGCTCAAGCGCGGGCTGGGCAAGGTGCGCATCATCGTCACGCGCTATGATCCGAGCGCAAAAGAAGAAAAACAGAGAGCGCTCACCGAGCTAATCAAGACATGTCGCGATGCCCCCCTCGACCTCGTGGTAGTGGGTGGAGATCAGAGCGTACCCGAAGAGCTACAAAGCGCCATCCCACGCTTCACGCACACCAAGGTCGGGTTCTTACACATCACCGACGATCTCATCAGTTGGAAACATCGTCTGACGGCCGTCGATGGGCTCTTGAGCCCGCTCCAAGAACTGCTTGCAGCTGTCAGCTCCGACGCCGACTCATGGGAGCAGCTCCTCGAAGAGAGCGAAGACAAGCGCGCAGAACTCGCCGAAAACATCGAGGAGATGCAAGCCTTCAGCGTACTCGTGCAGCAACGCAAGCCCATCGCCACCTGGACCATCGCGGGAGTCATCGGCGTTGTTTTCGCGTTGGAGCTGGCCTTCGCTGGTGCCCAATCCACTGTGGGCCTGGTGCGTATGGGCGCCTTGGTGCCTTCACGCGTTGCTGACGGCGAGTGGTGGCGGCTCATCTCCTGCACCTTCCTGCACGCTGGGTGGATGCACGTGGTGCTCAACACCTACGTGCTGCTCATCCTCGGTAGCTTCCTCGAGCGCATCATCGGGCCTGCTCGTTTTCTGCTGATCTACGCGGCGTCAGCTGTGGCGGGCAGCATCGGCAGCGCAGCGTTCTTGGGGCAAGGCTTCAGTGTTGGGGCTTCTGGCGCCGTGTGGGGGCTCCTCGGGGCCCACGCCATCCTTGCCTACCGCCCCCAAGGCTTGATCCCGTCGGCGATGATTTCTGGCGCGCGACGAGCAGCGATGATCAACCTCGGGATCAACATCGCCAACTCCTTCCGCCCCCAGATCGACATGTGGGCCCACTTCGCGGGTGGCGGCGCCGGAGCGCTGCTCTTCGCCTCGGGCCTGCTCACACGCTCGCTTCCACGCTTGGGAGAACTCGAGCAGCATCAAGGCGTAGACGTAGAGAGAGACGCTGGGTTGCCGGCATCGCGAGGGATCTGGTTCGCTAGTGTAGCTGCGAGCCTGCTGCTCGTGGTGGGGCTGGTGATGGCCCTCGTCGTGGGCCAGCCCTGGACGCTGCGCAAGGGTGGACCGACGTCGCGCGCAGAGCTTCCCAAGCTTGGCATCTCTCTCGTTCTTCCCGATGCCCTCGCGCGCAAGCAGAAGGTCGTGCAAAGCCCCAAAGGTCCCGAACTCTCTCTTGGCGACCTGCTGATGGATCCCATGATAATCAACGTCTTCACCTTGAGGCTGCCCGCTAAGCTCGACGCCCAAGGCGTCGCACGGGAAATGCAAGCGCTCAAGGCGTCGCTCCAGCTGCCGGCAAAGTCAAAGCTTCGGGGTTGGTGCTCGAACGCGCCTTCCTCTTCCGCGGCAAGCGGATCGTGCGCATCGAGCTGCTGCGCTGGCCAGACTTTCCCAGAGCCGCGCCCGCGGGATCAGCCCAGCGCATCGTGAAGACGACAAAGCTGCTCTGAGCAGGACGCGACCATCGGCCGGTCAAGATCGCTCAGCCACCCAACGTAACGCCGATCTGCGCCATCATGCGCATCTTCCAGAGGTGAGCGTTGTCGCCGTTGCTGAACTCTTCTTCGGAGAAGAAGTACTGAAACTGGGGACCGAAACGAAAGGAAAAGCAGAATTTCGTGGGCCCACGACCAGCGGTCAGGATGTCGAGGTTCATGCCAACGAACGCCTGTGGCCCGATGGTATCACCGTTGAAGGCAAGGCCGAGATCGATGGCCACGCCAAACCAGGCTCGCTCGCTCACCATGTTCCCAACCTTCATCGCGAAACCGAGCCCGAGATCATCATCTTCCTGCACGAGAAACGTGACCCCATCTATAGACTGTGATGTCAGCTCAGACGAGACGTAGGAGAGATAGCCGCCGATATGAAATGTCTCACGGAGAGCGACATAGCCAGCGGCGTGCATCCCGCCTTGAGCGCCTTCGGAGAGGTCGAGTTCGTGGACTGCTGGCATGCCGCCCCAGGCATGCATGGAGAGCACAGTGTAGAGCGCGCCATAGGCGCTTGGCCAACTCAAGGGCCCGGTAGGCCGAGCAGCGATGCCCTGGCGGACGCCATAAGGGGTGTGGGCAACTGGCGCATACTGCCGGCCCTGCAAGGAAACTGGGGCTCTGGGCGCGACGGGCGAAGCCACCTGGGGCGCCGAAGGCGTTACGGCCTGCGGAGCCCGAGGGTCGGCAGGTGCAGGCATGCTGACGCAGCGGCCCTGCTCGCAGACCTGTCTGCCCTTACAGTCGGTGTCTTTGGTGCAGACGGCCATGGCACTGGAAGAGAAGGTCAAACCCAAGACCAAGGTGAACATGATTAACGGTGGTTTTCATGGTGTTGCTCCTTTGCTGACACTCTTCTTGTCGGTTCATGTTCGACAGAAGTTGCGTAAAAAAGTCCGATATTCGGAAGAAAAAGAAACGCTGCCCCTCAGCCCCAAGGGCGACGCCGAGCTGCGCCATCATGCGCACCTTCCAAGCGTTGGCTGGATCATCGGTTCCCCATGCAATGGCGTCAGTGAAGAAATACTGAAACTGGGGACCGATGCGAAAAGACAAGCAGAACTTTGCCGGCCCGCGCCCTGCCGTCAGCAGGTCGAGGTTAAGCCCGACGAACGCCTGGGGTCCGATGGTGTCACCATTGAAGGCGACACCAAGATCAATGGCTGCGCCGATCCAGGCTCGGGTGCCCACAACGCCCCCAACTTTGAGCGCGAGCCCTAAGCCAAGATCTTCTTCTTCATGCGCCTCGAGCTGACCGAAAAACCCACTGGTGGTCTCGATATACTCAGAGAGCAGCTCAGAGGAGACATAGGAGAGGTAACCACCGATGTGAAAACTCTCGTGGAGGGCCACGTAGCCAGCGGCGTGCATGCCACCTTCGGTTCCCTCGGAGAAAGAGACATCGATGCGTTCATAGGCCGGCATGCCACCCCAGGCGTGCATGGAGAGCACCGTGTAGAGCGCCCCATAAGCACTTGGCCAACTCAAAGGCCCTGTCGGCCGGGCTGCGATGCCCTGGCGGACGCCATAAGGGGTGTGGGCGACTGGCGCATACTGCCGGCCTCGTAAGGACACTTGGGCTCCAGGAGCGACAGGTGGAGCTGCTGGAGGTGCTGGAGGCGTAACAGCCTGGGGAGCCTCTGGGTAGGTGCCAGGCATCCGTTTGGCGTGAGACGCGGCACCTGGCATGCTGACGCAGCGGCCCTGCTCGCAAACACGGCTGCCCTTGCAGTCAGTGTCCTTGGTGCAGACAGCCATGGCGGCGGAAGACAAGGTCATACTCAAGATCATGACGAAGGTAGTGGCGGCGGTTTTCATGGTGTCGCTCCTTTGCTGACACTCTTCTTCTCGGCTCCCACCCATCAGAAGTTGCGTAAAAACGTCCGGTATTCGGAAAAAAGGATTCCGCGACAACTCACCAGCTGAGCAAGCGCCACACCCTTCGAACACATTGGTGTATGATCCGCCCTCGCGGCCCACCGCCGCAGCGAGGAAACCATGCCCCAATTCGAGCCTCAGGCCCTCTCTATCGAACCCCGCCGCTACCAGGTCAGCGCCGGAGACCCCTACCCCCCTGGCGCCTCTGTGCATGCCTCAGGCGTCAATTTCAGTGTTTTTTCCCGCGAGGCCACGGCCATCGAGTTGCTGCTCTTCGAGGCCCATGACAGCCCCCACCCCTTCCAGGTGATCAAGCTCGACGTGCAAAGCAACCGCACCTTCTTCTTCTGGCACGTCTTCGTTGAAGGGCTGCGCGCTGGCGTGACCTACGCCTACCGCGTCGACGGGCCAACAAACCTTCACGGTCAGGGCCACCGCTACGACCGTGGTTGGTGGACCCGTGGACCCTAGCCCAGGTGCATTCACGCTGGGACGCTGACGTGGCCAGTCACCCAGGGGACAACGTGCAACGCTCCATGCGTGGCATCGTCGTCGACATCTCAGGCTACGACTGGGGTGGAGACCATCCCCTACACCTCCCCGACGAGGACCTCGTGATCTACGAGATGCACGTGGGAGGCTTCACGAAACATGGCTCCAGCGGCGTGGAACACCCTGGAACCTTTGCTGGCGTGATCGAGAAGATCCCTTACCTCCAGAAGCTTGGCATCAACGCCGTAGAGCTGCTACCCGTGATGGCCTTCGATCCACAATCGGTGCCCCAAAGTTGCCCCACGAAGACCAACTATTGGGGCTACAACACCACCAGCTTCTTTTCTCCGCACCCCGACTACTGCGTCTCACCTGAGCGCGGAACCCATATCGAAGAGTTCCGAGAAATGGTCAAGGCGCTGCACAAGGCAGGCATCGCGGTGATCTTGGACGTGGTCTTCAACCACACCGCCGAGGCGGGGCACCAAGGCCCCACCGTCAACT
>JAFCZD010000494.1 GCA_019314525.1 Deltaproteobacteria bacterium | reverse complement strand
CATCGACTACGGCAGCCTGATGTATATCGCGTTGCAGCGCTCACGAACGGCGCGCGAAGCAATCGCGGTGATCACCTCGCTCGCCGCAGAACACGGCTACGCCAGCTCCGGTGAGTCGTTCTCCATCGCGGACGCCACCGAGGTCTGGTTGATGGAGATGATCGGCAAAGGTCCAAAGAGGAAAGGCACTGTCTGGGTCGCCCGACGCGTGCCCGACGGGTATATCAGCGCTCACGCCAACCACGCCCGGATCCAGAGCTTCCCGCTCAACGACCCCCAAAACTGCATTTACGCCAAAGACGTGATCTCCTTCGCGCGAGAGCGGGGGTATTTCAAAGGACCGGACAAGGACTTTCGTTTTGCAGATGCCTACGCCCCCAATACCTATCGCAGCGTACGCTTCGCCAGCGCCCGGGTCTGGAGTGTCTATCGTCGGGTTGCTCCCTCGCTCGACCTGCCCATCGCCCGATATATCCAGAGCAAGACGCCCGTCGCGCTGCCGCTCTGGATCAAACCGGACCGCAAACTCTCGGTGAAGGATGCCATCTCCTTGATGCGCGACCACTTCGATGGGACGGCCCTCGATCTGCGCAAGGGGGTTGGTGCCGGTCCCTATGGCCTCCCCTACCGCTGGCGACCTCTGACCTGGAAGCTCTCGGGAAAAACGTATTTCAATGAGCGCGCGATCTCCACCCAACAGACAGGCTTTTCCTTTGTCAGCCAAGCCCGCAGCACCCTTCCCGGCGCCATAGGTGGTGTTCTCTGGTTCAGCGTCGACGACAGCGCGAGCACGGTATATGTCCCGATGTACGCGGGGATCCAACGTGTACCCAAGGCCTACGCCGTGGGCACGGCTACCTTCAAACGCTTTAGCTGGGACTCTGCCTTCTGGGTTTTCAATTGGGTGGCAAATTTCGCCTACTCACGCTACGCGGACATGATCAAGGACATCAAGAAGCTGCAGGGCACGCTAGAGCGGGGCTTCTTCCATGAACAAGCCCGCGTGGAAAAAAGGGCCCTCGCGCTACACCGCAAATCACCGGCCGCTGCGCGCCGCTTTCTGACTCGCTATTCGCGGCGACAAAGCCAGATGACGACAAAACGCTGGCGCAGCCTCGGCGAGCAGCTCTTGCTTAAATACCTCGATGGCAACGTGCGCAGCGCCAAAGGCAAGGTGACACACCCGGGATACCCCAAGGCGTGGTACCGCCGCGTCGTTCGGGAGCGCGGCAAGCATTTCCGCATGCATCGACTCGTAGGCGAGCCAGATCCCGATGCCAAGAAGAAGAAGAAGAAGAAGAAGAAGAAGTGAGCGGTTGCAACGGAGATCGAGTCGTCCCCACAGCTCCGGCAAGCCGATGAGGAAAAGCGAGCGCAAAGCTTTCGAGTCCCACTGATAGTTGAGCAAGATTTTGATTGCGGTCACACCCCGTCTCCCTTCCATCGACCATTGAGCTGAAGGTCAACCACGTTGTGGTCTCCAGAGAGCAGTTGAATCGCCACAGGTTCAACCACAAAGTCGCCACTTTCCGGCAAGGGTGCAGTTGAAAGGGTGCCCATCTCGGAGAGCATGGCCGACCCTGCAATCACTCGCTAGCGATGTGCCGCAGAGGGCGTCAGCATTCAAGCTAACTACGCGGAACCCTCAAGTCACCACAACTTGAAAAAATCGCGCACCACTCAAACCTTGTCATCGCGTTCATAGACCATCATCGCGGCGGCCTCGAAGAGATCGTCTGGGATCAGCGCAAGGATGCCGTCTGGGTCGCCTTCTTCCAGCCCCCAGCGCCGGCCGACCTTGCCGAGGAAGACATGGCGTTGGTCGTTTATCTTGGCGATCCAGAAGGCGGGATACCCCTTGGCGTCGGCTCCACGCCAGAGTACGCGTGTGATGGTCGGAGCGGTTTCTTTCACCTTGGCGAGACAGGATGCCCTGAACTCCTCAATCATCACGCGTTCGTCGATCTCGATGAGAAAGTCGGTGATGGTTGCGTCATCGCCATGCTCTGCGAGCGCCTTCACAGCGTTGGTGATCGACAGTGATATGCTCGACAGTGAGATCGACAGTGCGATCGCCACCCTGTCTTCGCAACTCGACGCTGGCAAACATCACCTCTTAACGCTGATCGGCGAGTACGATGCCCGCCAGGGCTGGGGTGATGGAGGGTTTCGCTCCTGCGCTCACTATCTAAACTGCGTGTGGGCCTCACCCTCGGCGCCGGCCGCGAGCATGTCCACGTGGCCCGCGCCTTGCCAGAGTTGCCCAAGATCTCCGAAGCCCTGCGTTGTGGGCAGCTCTCGTATTCCAAAGCTCGCGCCATGACGCGCGTGGCCACAAGCGAAAACGAGGAGTATCTGTTGATCATGGCCCTCACCGCCACAGCCTCACAGGTGGAGAAGATCGCCCGTGGTCTCCGCCGCGTGAATGACGATAACACCACCATCCTGGTGCCCGCCGACAGTGCCTTGAATGGGCAAGTTTGTGGTAAGCTGAACTCTGGTCATGTCGTGTCAACTAGCCAACAAAGGTGTCTTGTCTCTCGCCCTGTTGGCTCTTTTTCCCCTGGGCTGTACTCGACTGGGCTTTGCCCCCAGCGATGGCGAACCAAGACCCACCCTGGATCGCACTGGGGAATCTTTGGATGGAACGACTCCCGACGCCCATGAGGTCGACCTAGCTTGGGACACCATGCACGCAACCCGCGATGCTGGCATGGAGTCAACTCTTGACGCCCATGAGGTCGACCTAGCCTGGGACACCGTGCACGCAACCCGCGATGCTGGCACTGGGTCAACTCCGGACGCTCATGAGGGGGACCTCGCTTGGGACACCGTGGACATGACCCGCGATGCTAGCGTCGAGGGCTCGACTCCGGATACCACTCACGACGCGGGAGCCACCGCCGATACCCTGCCTCCCGAGTATACCTGGGACAGAACGTTCGGTGACACTTTCAATGACTACATCACGGATGTTGCGGTGGACAACAGTGGCAATATCTATGTCACAGGCCTCTTTGAGGGCACGGTCGATCTTGGGGGGGGCAATGTGACGTCGACCAGCGGTGACCAGGATGTCTTCGTGTTGAGCATCTCCACGGACGGCGCTCATCGCTGGCAGAGGGTTCTGAAGGGTATCTCGATGGGCAGCCACATCGCGGTTGATAGCAGCGGGAATGTCTACGTCACTGGAAGGTTTCCCGGCACCATCGATTTGGGCGCCGGCAATGTCACCTCCAAAGGACTTGATGATATTTACATTACCAGTTTTTCCTCCACGGGCGTGCACCGTTGGCAGAAGACGTTCGGTGGCATCAGCCACGACGCAGGCAACGCCGTGGCAGTAGATTCTGACGGGAACATCTATGTCGCGGGCACCTTTGAGGGTGTGGCCAACCTAGGCGGGGGCGACGCCACCTCCCATGGCGGTTCGGACGGCTTTGTCACCAGCTTTTCTGGCGCAGGGACGTATCGTTGGCAGAAGAGTTTTGGTGGCGCTTTGGATGACGCCGTATGGGGAGTGACCGCGGATAGGACTGGCAACGTCTATCTAACAGGACGTTTCGAAGGAACGGCTAACTTGGGTGGAGGCGACGCCACGAGTCAAGGCTTCACTGATATCTTCATCACCAGCTTTTCCCCCTTGGGCGTGCATCGCTGGCAACAAGCGTTAGGGGGAGCCGACTTGAACCTGGGCGGAGGCGTGGCGACTGACAGCTCTGGCAATGTCTATGTCACGGGTAGGGCCTCTGGGACAGCCAACCTAGGGGGTGGAATGCTGACCTCTGCTGGAAGTGCTGACATCTTTGTCACGAGCTTCTCCGCGGCGGGTATCCACCGCTGGCAAAAGATGATGGGAAGCTTCCACGAAGACGAAGGGGAAGCGATAGCTGTAGACACCCATGACAACGTTTATCTGGCGGGATATTTTCGGTACACCGTCGACCTCGGTGGGGGTGATGTGACCTCCAATGGAGATATTGATATCTTCGTCACGAGCTTTTCCGCGGCAGGCGTGCATCGCTGGCAGACCACCATGGGCGGCGCGCAGCGCGACTATGGCTTCGGCCTTGCGGTGGACCAGGCTGCCGGTGTGTATGTGGGTGGCGCATTTCAGGACAGAGTGGACTTTGGCGGTCGCAGGGTTACCTCCAATGGAGGGTACGATATCTACTTGGTCAAGTTCGCACCCTAACCCTCACCATGTGAGCATCCAAAGACGCCTTGATCAGGGCTTGAGTTCGAGGAGCCAGACCTCTTGGCAGTTGTAGCCAAATGAACCGTCGCCCTCTTGAAGGGGACAGCTGCCTCCATTGCCTCCTGCCAGCACCAAGACGTCGAGCCCCTGGCCGTTGTAGAGGTGGGCCATGGCCGCGCCGTCGCGGGCAGGAGGCAAGCTCTCGCTCTCGATGCTCATCGCACCCGTGGCCTCCAAGCGCCAACTCTCCTGGCGCACTACGATCGCTGGCGTCGTATCCCCCCGCGACCACCAGCGAGCCACGACGCCCATCGTAGGCCACCGCTGCGGCCTGGCGCGGTACGCCACTGCAGCCCTCGCAGAGCGATCTCCAGGCCGAGCCATCCCAGGCCCAGATATCGTCGCTGCCCGCGGCTAATGAACTCCTCGTCGTGCCGCCCCCATAGAAGACTGAATGACCCGCCATCATGCCCGGATGGTCCACCGGAACGTAGGTCATGGGGCTTCCCCAATCCTGGCGCGGAGGGGGCCACGCGCCGTCTTTAGCGACGATACGCCAGCTCTTACTCGTGACGCTCCACTCCCAGAGTTCGTCATTGGGAGACCCGTTGAGGGAGGTCATGCCTCCAAAAATGACGAGGGCGCAGCGAGCACGCGGTATCGAGGCGGCGGTGCGTTCGAGCCCGGATGTTCAACCCAATGATTCTCGCCCGGGGTGTAGCTCCAAACGCTTTGGTCGGCTGGCTCGGAACCCTCATCGTCAATGCCACCGTAGAGCAAGAGCTTTGTTTCCGTGGCGACGAAGGCATGGCCCATACGATGCGGAGCGTTGCAACCGACGCACACTTCTTTCCACACCCTGCCGTCGAAGCGCCAGAGTTCATTTCTAGTCTGACCCGCGCTATCAATGCCGCCGAAAAAATAGAGTGCGCCTTCGCTGGCAAGGTAGGCCATCTTCCCCCAATGGCGGGCTTGGGGAAGGTCTGGACCAGGGCGCCAGTCTCGCAAGAGCTTAGGATCGACAACGCTGCCGTCGGGCAGGTCGCCGTCTTCGCCGGAAGATCCCAGGTCGAGATCGTGACCCGTGACGAGGTCTATGGCGCTGGCTTGTTCGTAGCTCGCGACTTGCCTGCAGCCAAAGAGCGCTAGACTGAGAGCGAAGAGAACTATCGACCGCATTGTCACAAGTATAGCTTCTCAGAGGCCTCATGAGAACGCTCGGAAGTTTTGCAGAAGTCCTGCGGCTCCACTCAAATTTGATCCAAGAAAAACCGCAACCTTTCCCGAGACTCACCGATAAGACCTGCAAGAAAGCCCGCAAACATTTCCGTGAGCAGGCCTAACCATTCATTGGAGGTCATGATGTCCACTCAAAACGCTGATAATTCCGCCACCCTCCCCCTCCCCGGCTCTACTTCCCCTGAGTCAGAGGATCTCAAAGATACGGCGAAGCGCGGCAGAATGCCGGCTTCTGTTGTTATCGCCGCGATGATCATCGCGTCACTCATGACGTGTTCCTTGGTGTTGAGGGTTGTCCCAGCTTCTCTCGTGGGGGTGATCCTGGCGGGGGTGATCCTGGCAGGGCTGATCAAGGGCCACGCCTTGGCTTGGCAGTGGGGACGCATTATACCCGTCATCAGTGGGATCGCGGTGAGCATGAATGCTTTAGTTGCTTTGAGCGACCTACGCCGCGACTCGAGGCAGATGCCAATTTTTCTGGCCACGCTCGCCATAGCAGCGATGCTCTTCGCGATCCCTCGTCTATTGGGCACAAAAAACGCCCGGCTCTTCTTCGGCCTGCGGTGCCCACGTTGCGAGTCCACCAAGGTGAAAGCGGGGAATTTCCTCTTC
>JAFCZD010000493.1 GCA_019314525.1 Deltaproteobacteria bacterium | reverse complement strand
CTGGGTAGTGGTGGTCCAGGGTCGCGCGCACGATGGGGAACCATTTGTTCTCCCAGGCATCGAGCTCCTTGAACTCCTTGCGCGGCAGCAGCGGGGTCAAAGGGGCTGGCGGCAGCTTGTCCATGACGGCGGCACGGATCAAACGCCACGCCTTGTCGAGTTCGGCCTCGTCAAATCCGTGTTGGCGCAGGATTTCGGCGATCTCTCCCCGCTGCAGGCCATGTAAGAACTGCATCACCCGCTTGAGCTTGTCCGAAAAGCGTACCGGCATGCCTGCACCCCCCTGCGTGTGGCGATGGTGGCGCCCTGATGGGCTCCAGGCATGCTCATACCATGCGGACTGGCGCTCTGTCGATGGCGCCTGGTGCTCTGTGCCTGGCGACTGGCAGCTTTTCCCTCATGACTGCTGTCTTCTTTCGCCTACCTGCCCGTCACCCCCTGGCCTGCCGGCTTTCTGTGCCCGACTGTCGCCCGTAGTCGCTGGACTTCTCGTCATTGGCAACGGACCGACCCCATATTACCCATGCCTGCCAGTCAGGCCGATGGTCACCATCGACAGTCGACTGGATTCGACATGCAGGCTCGCGTAAGATATCGCAAGTCCTATGGGTTTGATGTGGGGGCGAGCACGCCGCAGGTCAGGTAGCGGCGAAAAGTTTGCTCGACGTGGGCCGGGTAGCCAAAGCCGTGCTCGGTGCGGCGCCGACCGTCTGCGCTTCGAAGGACTGATAGACCGCGCTGAGATCACGCGTTTATGGCAGGTGGTGCGCACATCCCATGAAGAGCGCATGATCACACCCTTGCAAGATGCAGGGTTGGGCGCTCTATACGGGCAGCGCCAGGGAGATTGTTGATGAGGTCAGCGCGGTGGTGACGCGATGGCGGTCGGTGGCCACGAGTTACGGGCTTGCCCGCTCGGCTCAGGATCGCATGAGCCAGGCGTTTCGCGTGGCTGAGTCATGGTGTACTGAGGGTCAGTGATGGGTGATCTAGATCAAATGCCACCGTCGAGCTTGCCCGTGGGCAAATCAGTAGTGGTGGGTACTCCCATATCCCAGGGCCAGGCGACGTCGGGCATCCCGCCGTCGGCGAGGGGGGTGAGGTTGGGGCACGCCCCAGGCGGCACATGGTCGGACTGGATGTCCTCGGGTTCGCAGGTTATGAAGTAGCAGTTGCCATCGGGCGCCATGGCGAGGGAGCGATCCCCATAGCCTCCGTCCCAGCCACAAAATGGGCAGACAACGACGGGAAGGTAGGCATTCGGCTCTTCGGGTAGCCGCACATAGGTGATTACCCGACACACCTCGAATAGTCCGCGTGGCAGCAGCTGATCGGTGCAGGGGCTATCAGGACGAGAAGAAGTACAGACCTCGAAGCCATCCGGGAACTCACCACAGAAGATCGCGCAATCGTTTGTACGCCGGCAACCCCTCGCATACCGCTGGCCAAAACGGCTTCCGTCGCAGGCCCAGCAGCCATAGGCCACCGAGTAACTGCAACCCTCAGGTGGCCCGGTCTGCTCACTTTTCGGGCAGCCCACGAGAAGAAGGAAGCCCACGAGAATAGAAGCACGGCGAAGGCCGCTTGAAAGCGCCATGGTATCTCCTCTGCCAGTGGTAGTAGTGAAGAAGGTAGGCAAAGCTCAAACGCTCCAATGGCTCCCCACCACACGTACCGATACTGCCATGCCAAGAGGCGAATGGTCACACTCTCCCAATAGCCGCTGGTATTAAAGAAGCTCTCGCGTACCTGATATGAGAGCAGCGAGACCGGCAGCCTGGCGATAGGCGCACCCGCGCTAACTTTTTCTTCGTAGGTTGGGTCGAGGTGGTAGGGGTTTCGCGAAAGTGGATTGTCATCAACATTGCGCGCCGCGGCAGATGCCAGCAGGCCAGCTCGTGTCCGCGAGGGTTGCTCGGAAAAAGTGGGAACCACCAATACCATTCGGACGCATGCCACAGTGCAGTCAGCCGGCCATCACTGGCGCGGCGAAGCTCGTACCGGATTCGCGACTCCACGCCGTGTAGCTCAGTGTTGCCTGCTTATCCTGGGTGCCCATCTTGATCAAAGAACTCAACAAGAATCCAGGCTTGGAAGACAGTCTTGACTAGCAACAGGTCGCGGCCTGATGATCAACCTGCTGATGAGGTCGCTGCTTCGATGATCAACATTTAGCGGGACATCCCTCCCAAATATTTTCGTTCGTGATATCGTTCGCGGAGCCGGCCCGGCCCAGGCTAACTCGAGCACCTGTCAAAGGAGAAGCACGGACGATGGGACTCTTTCTTACGATGTCGAGCGTGGTCGGCGCTGACATTTCGCCGGTCGTGTCTGCCCTTGCAAGGTATGCGGATGCCAATCAAGGGACCTTCCACCCACAGGCGTTTGACCCAGATGACGATAGTGGCATGTTCGTCTCTCAGAGCCAAGCGGGTACGACCGTACTTCATCCTCCGGGCTTCTATTTTCTGGGTGCTCTTTCGGAGTTTCTGTCGGCCGACCTTCAAGCACCTGCTTTTTCCTTCCATATCCATGACGGCGCTTTTTGGATGTATCTGCTCTTCGACAAGGGAAAGATGGCGGACCAATTCAACCCGATACCTGACTATTTCGAATGCGTCACACCCGAAGAACGTGGCCGCTGGCTCGGGAACCCACAAGAAGTCGCGAAACGCGTCCCTGGGGTGCTGGAAGATTCCATCGAAAAATACCTGGTGCAGTGGGGCGAGGGCTTGTCTGACGAAAAGGCATACGAGGATGATCTATATGGCTACTGCGACGAACTGCAGCTGGAGGATTTCCTAAAGCGTGTCGGTTTCGAATATCCCTATGACGACGATGGAAACCCACACGGAAGCGGCTATCAATTCGTCTGCAAGCCCAGTGCGAAGGGTTGAGGTCTGGGCATGAGTTTCCCTTCTCGACAGGGGGGACCGAAGGCGGCGTCGCTGCTACGAGCGCTTCCGCTAGAGCGCCACCGTTGGCTCTGTCAACCGAGCTGAAAAGTATCGACCTCATCCCACTCCCGCGGAACATCACGCCCTATGCCACCGGTCCATCTTCGCGCTGTCGATCTTGGTCGATACATCTCCCCGTCATCAGCTCAGCGGACGCGCTCTGCTGCCCCCTTGAAAATACCCTCGCCTCCCTTGATACTGTAAGGAGCTTCGTAGATCGCGGTTGGACGCCCTACTCCTTGTGCCGAATTCATGTACCTTGGAGGCTGATTTGACACGGGTGCTTACTTTTTTCGGGCTGACACTCACCGTCGCGCTCCTCTGTGCATGCGCACGTCTTGGCTTGAATGCTGCGCATGATGGCCCGCGCGATGTCGCTAGCATTGTAGACGGCGGGGGCGTTGACGCCGTGGGCCCAGGCTCCGATGCAACGTCCGACACCTTTGACGCGGCAGGCGACACGGGTCACGACACTCAGGCAGATGGCGCTTTTGACGGCGGCCAGGTGGACGGTGCACCAGACAGCCTTGTCGACGGAGGGGCCGACACCACCGATGCAACGAACGGCTACCTGCGCTTGTTCTCCCTGCAGAACACCTCCGTCGGCGTTGCTTACCGCTTCACCCCTAGCGCCACCAAGACCGGACTGCCCCTGCGCTGGGAGCTTGGCGACGGTACGGTTGTTGACTCCAACACTGTGAGTCATGTCTACATCGCGAATGGAACCAAGACCGTACATGTCCTCTCTGCGGATGGGGCTGCTGGCATAACACAGCTACACGCATCTGGGGACAGGCTCACAGGGAGTATCCCGCCGGAGCTTGGGCAGCTCACGAACCTCACAAGGCTCAGCCTCGACTCCAACCGCCTGAGCGGGAACATCCCGCCGGAGCTTGGGCAGCTCACGAGCTTGACGCAGCTCTACCTCTTCTCCAACAGCCTGAGTGGGAGCATCCCACTGGAGCTTGGGCAGCTCACGAACCTCACAAGGCTCCACCTCTCCTCCAACAGCCTGGGGGGGAACATCCCGCCGGAGCTTGGGCAGCTCACGAGCCTGACGCGGCTCACCCTCGACTCCAACAGCCTGGAGGGGAA
Source organism: Deltaproteobacteria bacterium (assembly GCA_019314525.1). Classification (GTDB taxonomy): domain Bacteria; phylum Myxococcota_A; class Polyangia; genus JAFCZD01. The sequence goes on along the minus strand of JAFCZD010000493.1, from coordinate 518 downwards.
CATCCCGCCGGAGCTTGGGCAGCTCACGAGCCTGACGCAGCTCACCCTCAACTCCAACAGCCTGAGCGGGAACATCCCGCCGGAGCTTGGGCAGCTCACGAGCCTGACGCAGCTCTACCTCTACCACAACAGCCTGAGCGGGAACATCCCGCCGGAGCTTGGGCAGCTCACGAGCCTGACAATGCTCAACCTCTCCTCCAACGGCCTGAGCGGGAACATCCCGCCGGAGCTTGGGCAGCTGACGAGCCTGACGAGCCTCGACCTCTCCTCCAACAGCCTGAGCGGGAACATCCCGCCGGAGCTTGGGCAGCTCACGAGCCTGACGATACTCTACCTCGACTCCAACAGCCTGAGTGGCAGCAGCGCGGGCACGTTTCGAAATCTTCTGGCCATTAAGGCACTTCACCTGGAAGACAACCTGCTCGACGAGACCGCCGTGGATGCGATTATCGACGATATCTACCAAGACCGTCAGGCCCATACCTATACTCTTATCAAGACCCTGTACATTGGCGGCA
>JAFCZD010000492.1 GCA_019314525.1 Deltaproteobacteria bacterium | reverse complement strand
CAGCAGGTCACCGCCTCCGGCAATTTCGACGCAGCCTTCCTCGATCAGGACCTGCTCTTGGTCAATGGTCTTGGTCTTGGCACTGCCGAGGGAGCAGGGGTTTACGGGCTGAAGGCTGATGGCAGCGTCGTCGAGGTGATCAACGAGCTGGGCAGTGCCAGTGGTTTTCTCGCGCGAGGTGAGACCATCCTCTACGCTGGCTACTACGACCTCGACGCGGGCACCAACAAGCTCTACGCCTTCACCCTCACGGAGGTGCGCGCTGCCCTTGATGCTGGCGTGGCTCTCAACGCTAGCGCGGGGGACCTGGCCTACGAGGGAGACGCGGTGGACGTGGCCGCGAGTCGCAACGATCTCATAGTCATCGACGCCTCCTTCACCGAGTTTCGTGCGGTGCGCAGCGTGTCGGCGACCGTCTCTGGTGAGAGCGTCACCATGCAACCCCCCGCCGCCCTTGTCACAGCTGAGGCCATGGCTGACGCATCAACGCCCACGGGGCTTTCTGCAGACGGCGCGCTCATCGCGCTGCGCCTTGGCAGCGGGGATGACACGGAGATCGCTCTGATCACGGCGCGGTAGGGCTTTCAATGCTTGGTGGTCCTGTGAAGATCCTGCTGGTGTGCTTGAGTTTGGCGCTTGGGGCTCCACGCTCATGGGGAGCACCACCCACGCCCCATGAGAGCGGCAGCGACTTCGAGACCAAGGTTCACGGCAAGCGCCTGCGCCGGGCGCTCCCCGTGGACGATCCTGCGGCCTTCGCCACCACGCTGCACTTTGACGATCCGCCCCCTGGCGCGAGCTTGGGCGCGCTGCTCTCCACGGTTCCTGGCGTTCAAGTACACGACGAGGGGGTCGGGCAACGCCAGAGCCTCTCTCTGCGCGGCGCCGAGAGTCACCAAGTGGCGATCTTCTTCGACGATATTCGGCTCACGCCTCCTGGAGGGGGAGCGGTGGACCTCTCCCTCTTCGATCCAGCGCTGCTGGACTCTGCGGAGGTGCGACGCTCGGCGGGATCTGCTCGCTTTGGCGCTGACGCCGTGGGAGGCGTCGTTGTCCTGCGCTCGCCGGTGTTGCGGCGTCAGGGTCGTACTCGCTTCGATCTGGGGTATGGGTCCTGGCAGGCGCTGGTGGGTCGTGCGTTGCATGGCGGCTCTGTGGGGAGCTGGCGTTACCTCGCCAGCGGTGCCTACCGCCAGAGCGAGGGCGACTTTTCTTTCATTGACGATGCTGGTCGCCAACGGGAGAGACGCAACAACGATGTTCGCGTGGGTGAGGCGCTGCTCAAGGTCGACCGCTTCCTCGGCGGTGGGCGCTGGCGCTTGACCCTGATGGACAACGTCTCTCTCGCTGAGCGTGGTGCTCCAGGGCCGGCGTATTTGCCCAGCGAGACGGGGCGACAAGAGGAGCTGCGAAACCTCATCGCCCTCAAGGCGCAGCGGAACTCCCTTTGGCTGCCCGGCGGAAAGCTTGTGCTCTCCCTGGCTCAGCGCTATGGGCGCTTTCACTTCGCAGAGCATGACCCAGGGGACAAGCCCCTGGAGACGCGCAATCAAAGTGTGGGGCTCACCCTGCGCGCCGCCCTCGGCCTGCCCTTGCACCCCCGTCGTGCCCGCCTCGACGCCGGACTCGAATTGCGCCAAGAACTCTTCTTCGACGCCCAATGGGGAGACCACGAGCGAACCCTCGGCGATCTCTTCTTCAGCGGGTCGTTTGCGTTCTTTCGCGAGCGCTTGGTCCTCGTGCCCGCGACGCGCTTGGTGGGAGCCTCTGATTTTGGCGTGGCCATGGTGCCCAAGTTTGGCTTGGTGTTTCGCCCCCTACGGCACCTGACCCGCGCTTGGCCTTCACACATCGAGTGCGTGGGAAATATCGGTCGCAGTTATCGCTATCCGTCTTTTCAAGAGCAATACGTGCGGCTCGATGGCTTTGGTGGAAACGCCAAGCTGCGCCCCGAGGATGCGCTGAGCGCCGACGCAGGCCTGCGCGTACTCACCTCGCGCGTCTCCATGGAGGTGGCCTATTTTCACCGCGTGCTGGCCAACACGATCCTCTACGCGCCCGTGAGCAGCTTCTTGGTGCGACCTGATAACTACAGTCAGGGCGTCGCGCGTGGTGTGGAGGCTGCCTTCGAGGTGAAGCCAGGGGCAGGCCTTGCGTTGCGCATGGCCTACACCTACACGCATACGCGTTGGGGACGCTCTGCGTTGGCCTTGCCAGGCAAGCCGCGCCACTACCTCATGAGTCGGCTTGGCTGGTCGGGGGCGACCTGTGGTGCGTGGGTACCGCGTTGGGCGCGCGCCTTGTCGACCCATGTGATGGTGGCGGCCCAAGGTGAGGTGCCCCTCGATCGCTTTAACAACCTGCCCTTCGAGGAGGGGCGCGTGTTGCTCTCTGTGGGTGCGCGCTACACCTACCGCCAGCTCACATTGATGGCTGAGGGGCGGAACTTGCTCGACAAGCGCGACGCCGTGGATCGTGTGGGCTTCCCCCTGCCACCAGCGCGCTTCTTCGTCTCGTTGAGGGTCGTCTTATGATCAACAGGCGTTTCTTTTCGTTGGTCTGTTATGTCGCCTGCTTCTGCTGTGTTGCCTGCTCCGCGGCACCCACGGTGCCCGACGCCGGCAGCGGCGGTATGTCCTTCGCGTCTCCCCAAGGCCTTGCTGTGCACTCCCGTTATGTGGTGGTGGCCAACAGCGCCTTCTTTTTCGACGCGGCGGGTGAGGTGGCCTTTGGTGAGGGGTTCGTCACGTTCATCGACAAAGCCACCCTCTCTGTAGTGGGCCGCGTCAACACGACGCAGAAAAACCCCCAAGAGGTGGTGGTCGACGGAGATCGTGCCTACGTGCTCAACGGTGGTGTGACTCGCGTGGATCAGTCGGGGCTCGCGCGTGTGGTGGAGGAAGGGGGCATCGACGCCATCGATTTGAGCCAGGCTACTCCAACGAAGCTCTTCAATATCCCCTTGGGTCTCTCTGCTGCGGATGATCGTATTGGCGCCTATGGGAGCCTGGCCCTTGCGCCCGATGGTCGTCGGGCGTTCATTGGCAGCGGCACGCGCGCTGACCTCTTCGAGGTCGATCTCGTGGGCCGCCGTGTGCTGCATGGTCCCGAAAACCCCATCGTCGTCATCCCTACGCCAGCGGGGCGCAATGGCATGGTGGTGGCGCGCGCCCTGCGCGATCAGCTCGCGGTTCTCGCCTTCAACGACGACGCGATCTGCTTCGCAGACTACACAGCAGTGACAACCTTTCGTTGCCGTGACATCGGCACCGAGGGTGAGCTCCTCGAGGGCCCGGTGGACCTCGCTGAGGATGCAGATGGTGGGCTCTTGGTCTTGATGACCATCGCCAACGCTCTTTATCACGTGGATGGGACCACCCCCTCAGCAGTCGTGAATCCACGTTTTTCGGGCACGGGGCTGGCTGCCAACGCTGTGCGTATCCATGGCGCGTATGCCTATGTGGTCAACAGCCTCTCACACACGCTGCAGCGCGTGCGCCTCGACGATGGCAGCAGCGAGCCGAGCTTCGTCGCCTTCGCTGTGGGGGCCAACCCCTATGCACTCGCCATCGACGCTGGCGCTGAGGCCTACGCTTGGGTCACCTTGTTTGGGCATCAGAGCGTAGCCCGGGTGACCTTGCGAAGCGGTGAGGTTTCCTATGTGCAGCAGAGCACGGGCGTGGGCCTCAGGGATGGAAGCTTCACCGACGCTGGAAGCTCTTCGGACGCCGAGCGTGAAGCAGACGTGTCAGCCGACGCGCGCTGTGAGGCGCCTGTGGTGGTGGGCGCGGAGGAGGTTGTTCGCGTGACCTTTGGTGAGGGGGGAGGCTATAACGCCGACGCGCTCCCTGAGGTGGTCCTTGGCGGCCCCACCGGTGGGGGTACCACGGGAGGCACCACGAGGGGCGTGCTTTCGTTGGGCCGAGGAGGTGAGATCGTCCTCGGTTTTGGCTCTTACGCCCTCGTGGACGGTCCAGGGCCCGATTTTATCGTCTTTGAAAACCCCTTCTTGGTCGCGCCCTATCAGAGCTTCGCCGAACCCGCGGTGGTGGGGGTGTCCAACCAGCAGGAGGGGACCTTCATCGAGTTCTCCTGTGATCTGGAGTCGAGCGGTGGCGATCCTATCGCCCAACGCTGGGCGTACCCTGGCTGCGCGGGCGTGCGCCCTGTGCTCGCCAACTCAGAGAAGAACTGTGTACCCGCTGACGACGCCGATCTCGCCGGTGGCGATCCCTTCGACCTAGCAGATATCAGCCTCCATGAGGCCCGTTACCTGCGGATCCGAGACAGCGGTCTGCCAAGTCTTGCCGGCGACGGCACCGCAGGCTTCGATCTCGACGCGGTGGTGTTGATCCACTATCGCCGCCTCGACTAGTCGTCGACCAGACGCGGGTGCCCGTCGAACACTGCGCCATCCAACAGATCTAGAAGAAAGGTTCGATTCCCGCGTTCGCGGGAATGACTGTACTATGTTGCAACACCCGCGTTCGCAGGAACGATGGATGGTGGCGGAGGCCGCTACAACTGATCGTGCAGCCACCGGACGTCCCCGACTTGCGCTAGCGGGGTGG
>JAFCZD010001033.1 GCA_019314525.1 Deltaproteobacteria bacterium | reverse complement strand
GGGACCACCAGCAGCACGTTGGCCGTGGAGTGGGTGAGCAGCGGATCTGTGCTTTGACCCTCCACCTCCACCGAGAAGATCATCTGCTCGATCTTCAACGACGCGTCTACCACCACCGAAACGTCAAAGCCGGTGCGAGATTCCGTGCAGGCGTTCAGCGCTGCGCCAAGGGTCACCCAGAGCGACAACGACATCAGCAGGTGTGCGAGGCGAGGGAGAGCTTTCAGCATGGGCCGCTCCTTTTTGGGGGCATTCGAGCCCTTATATACGAAGCAGGGTCGGCGTGCTTCTCTAAAAAACCGTGGTGGCCTCGCTTCGAGGCGTGGCAACATCGCTTTGAGTTGTTGGTGTTGGCGTTCTAACGCAAAATGCGGGGGGTTAAGTATCGTGCCTACTATGCAAAATAGACTGACATCGGAGCGCCGTTGCCTTTGCTCCTGTCAGGTTCGGATGTGGCTTTGTGTCGGTGTGATCGGTACGTTCTGGGGGCTAACGTCAAGTTGCGCCAAAGATGACACAGCTCTTCCCGTCGGCGATGGCTCGACATTTGTCGACCATACACTGTCAGATACCACGACCAGTTGTGACCAGCTGATGCCAAGGGAGTGCCGTGAGGGTGTGGCCACTGCACAATGCAAGAGCGCTCAAAGAGCACCCAGAGTCTTCTGCAGCTCGGGGGAGAGCGGCCGTTGTGTGTGGGTGTCTGACGGATGTCCGACCGGAGAATACACCCATGCCATTGGCGAGAATTGTGGTTGCTCGGAGGCGACATGTCCTCCAACCGGAGTGATCGCCTCTTTCTACTATAACTATGGCACATCACCTTGGACCGATACTTCTCCAGCCATGGCGATGAGCGTCTCGTTCGATGTAGACACCAACTCCGAAGAGCTGAACCAAGCAGCCTGCCAAGGCCCAGGAGCAGAGGACTGTGTAAGGCCGTCCATTTGTTGCTCCGAAATCACCGGAATTCCCGGTGGCGAGGCCGTGAAGCTCAGAACGATCAAACAACTCTGGGATACGCTCGCGATCTGGATAGTGGTAGATGGCTTGCACGCCGGCTGGCATCTGCTCTTGGAGGTCGATCCAGGAGAAACGAGCCCGGTGGCGCGTGTTTGTCGGATCCCGTTCACGGACAGTATTCACTGCGGGAAAGCTGGTGTAGGCCGGGAATGTTTCGGACACAGTCCAGGATGTACGTGGGACCTTGAGTGCCACGTTCCCAAGTGGGCTCACCGTGAGCGGCAGTTTTCGTTAAAACGCCCCTTGCCGTGGCTGGTGTATGGGGTGAAGACGGGAGCCTCTAGATTCGCCCGTGTTCTGTGCATAGGTCACAGTTGCATACACGCTTGCCGGTGTAGTGGCGCAATCCCACCGACAGTCCGTTTGAGCGCTGAACTCTAACTTTCACGCGGGACCAAAGGCCGCTGTCATTGTGATCGATCTGGCGCCGAAGCGCGTATGCACACAGATCGGCCATCTGGATCATGCCGCGAAAAATTCCACAGGATGCCGGGGAATTGCCCCCCCCAAAAAAAGAAGCGTCTAGAGCAGGACCCAAAGGTCCCGGAGGAGTCGCTTCGCGTCTCCGTCTCTAGTCGCAACGAGGCAGTCCGTTCAGCCAAGAGGTCGATTTCAGCCTCGGGCGAACGCTTGCGCCAGTTGGTCACTCGCATCACCAAGAGCCAAGCAGACGTGGACCGCGAGCATCTCACCGCAGACCCCCACCGTGTACGTGTTCGAATCGTTGACTATGGTATCGATCAACTCAGCTAGGGGGCGAAGCTTTTCCAACGGGAATCCGGTCTGACTTTGGTCGATCAACAAGCGAAACTGGTCGTCGCTCAGGTCTCAGATGCTATCCGGGGCAACAGCTGGAGGCTAGCAGCTCATGAAGCGAGCGTACAAATGTGGCGCGGCCCGCACCGCACGACGGCTCGCCTGGAAGATGAGATTCCCGCTTTCGTTTACCCCAGTGGTATCGAATGGTCTTGAAGGTGACAGAACCGAACCAAGACATTTTATCTGGGAGGGTTTGTGTCACCTCTATTAGGGCTGAGGGGACGCAACCCTATTAGATAGCCCTATCTAGGGTGGATTGTGTCCACACCTTAGGCTTGAGGGTGACACAACCCAGTACTGATAATCTGTCTCCACTGGCTTATGTCACCCCATCCTGGTGCACAAGATCCCCGCTTTCGCGGGGAGGATGACAGGGTGCTCAAGATTCCCGCCTGCGCGCCTGCGCGGGGAGGACGGGATGACGGGTCGCTTTCGCGGGGAGGATGACAGGGTGCTCAAGATTCCCGCCTGCGCGGGAATGACTTGAGTGCTTCG
>JAFCZD010000101.1 GCA_019314525.1 Deltaproteobacteria bacterium | reverse complement strand
CAGGCAGGCACCATCAAGACGTATCTCTCCATCGAGTTACGTCCACGCCCCGACAAATACTACCTCATCGAGCTGATCGACGACCCCCGTGGGCGCCGCGAAATGACCACGGAAATAACTCGCTCCACAGATCCATCCCAGCCCATGCTGGTTCGAACCGACCAGGTGGCGCTCTCAGATGCCTTTCGGGTGACGTTCCAATTTGCCAAGCGCATCAAGTTTGCGACGTTCCGTTTTGGTATCAAGGAGAGCACAGGCGGTGTGGGTCTAGACCTGGCGTTCTTGAACAAGGATCTGCAGCTTTGGACGGACGCCTTTGATTTCCAGGCCAACGTCTTCCCTCGCTTGAAGATGCTCGTGGCGTGGCGTTTCTTCAGCCGGCTCTACATTGTTGGAGGCATCGACGACGCCCTCAACGAACGGCCTCGTGATGGCGTTGGTGGCGGTCGGGATTTCTTCCTTGGCGCTTCGCTGCGCTTCGACGACCGCGACTTGCGGACCATGCTCCTCGTTGGCGGCGGCGCTGTGGGTGGCATGGGCAAGTAAGCAACAGTCTGCTGGCGGGCGCTGGAAGCGCCCCTCTGTATTTGCGCTTGACGGCCGTGGCCATCTTCCCTAAAGATATTGCGGATTTCCGGCCTGGCCGTATGAAAATGAAGTTAAATATCGACGATATAGGCGATGGTGGCCTGCGCGTGAAGCGTGAGTTGGATGGTGAATCCGTCCGAAAGCTCCTCACCGAGGCGAAACTCGAGCTCCTCGCGGGCGAGGCCTTCGCACGGTTGGATGTTGAACTGCGGCGCATGGACACCACGATTTTTGTGCGTGGTGCGTTAGAAGCACGGTTTGTCATAGCGTGCAGTCGATGCCTTGGCCCTGCGTCGATGGAGATCGAGGAGAAGGCGATGCGCCTGACCTTCTTGCCCCGAGCCGCTTGGGCTTCCATGGGGGAGGAGTTAGAGCTTGGCGTAGAGGACTTAGACACCTATACCCATGACGGTGAGAGCATTGATCTCGGCGTTTTGGTGCGTGAGCAGCTGGTGCTGACGGTTCCTATTGCGCCTCTTTGCCATGAGGGGTGCACTGGAATCGAGAGGATGCATGAGGGCGACCCAAGCGCGGCCGCTGGCTGGCAGGATGCGTTGAAGCGCATCAAAGAGACGATGAATAACTAGCGGTAGACATGACGTGTCTGCCATAGAGAGGAAAGAGCGATGGCTGTCCCCAAGAAGCGGCAATCTCGCAGTCGACGCAACAAGCGACGCGCAAACCATGATCGCACCACGGCACCAACAATCGTGGAGTGTTCCAATTGTTCCGAGCCCAAGCTCCCGCACCGGGTTTGTCCCTCTTGCGGGCACTACAAGGGCACGGAAGTACTCCAGATGGAAGACGAAGAATAGGCTACAACGGCAGCCGTTGTAGAACGATAGTTGAAGTTACCCTCAGGATTAGGCACTAGGCAGTCTCATGTCCAACGCCCCCTTTAGCCTGCAGGGTCGTGTCGCCCTCGTCACGGGGGGCACAGGCGCCATTGGGTCTGCGATCGTCGCTGAGTTTCTCAGCGCCGGCGCGCAGGTAGCTTTCACTGGCCGCAGGCCGGAACTGCAGGTTCCCTCTGAGGTGGACGGTGGCGTCTATCTGCGGGGTGATTCACGGGAAGACGGAGCTGTCAAAGCTGCTGTGGCGGAGGTTGTCGCCCGCTTCGGGCGCTTCGATATCCTCGTGAATAACGCAGGGGTGGCGCGGGACGCGCTCCTATTGCGGACCAACGACGAGCTCTGGGCCGAGATGATGGAGACCAATCTGCGGGGCGTCTTCCTTTTTTGTCGGGAGGCTACACGCCACCTGCTCAAGGCGCGCGAAGCAGGGCGCATCATCAATATCTCTTCCATCGTGGCAGAGAGAGGCAACGCGGGGCAGGCAGCTTATGCCGCCTCCAAGGCGGGCATCTTGGGGCTCACCCGCGCTCTTGCGCGGGAGCTGGGGAGCCGTGGTATCACGGTCAACGCTGTGGCGCCTGGCTTCATCGACTCACCCATGACGGCTCGCAGCATTGATGCCCAGGGGCGCGCCGATTTGGAGCTGGAGATCCCTCTCCGTCGCATGGGACGCTGCGAAGACGTCGCACATATGGTGCGTTTCTTGGCGAGCCCAGAGGCGGGGTATGTGACCGGACAGGTGCTACGCGTGAATGGTGGATTGCAGGTGTAGGCTCCTCGAGCTGCACCGGGAGTTTTGAGCATGAGCAAACATGAGATCGCTAGCGAAGATAAGATCGCAGCGCGAGTCATAGAGACCATCGCTGCCCAGCTTGAGTTGTCTCGTAAGGAGGTTCAGCCGGAGGCGACCTTCACCGAAGACTTGAAGGCTGATTCCCTGGCCGTGATGGAGCTGCTGCTTGCTCTGGAGGACACCTTTGATGTTCAGGCTTCCGACGAAGAGATTGACCAGATGAGGACCGTGCAAGACGCGGTTCAATTCGTCGAACGACAGCTGGCTAGTTGACGTCGGCGGAACACGCGTGAAACGCAGAGTAGCCATCACCGGTATCGGCCTCGTTACGCCCTTAGGCGTCGGCTTGGAGGCCACCTGGCGTGCCCTGCTTGAGGGTCGCAGCGGGGCTGTGAGCGTGCCTGCGTTGGCTGAGGCAGGTGTGGCCACGACCTTCGCTGCGCGGGTAAGGGGCTTTGATGAATCACGTTTCGCCAGCAAGCGTGAACTGCGCACCATGGACCCTTTTATTCACTTCGCTTTGGGCGCGGCCGTGCTGGCAAACGAAGACGCTGGCCTGGAACTCGATGAGGCTGGGGGCTTGCGCGCTGGCGCGTATCTGGGGACGGGTTTTGGCGGGCTGCTCACTATCGAGGCACAGCATGAAGTCCTTCTGGAGCGGGGGGCACGGCGAGTTTCGCCTTATTTGATCCCAGCCTCCATCGCTAATTTGGCCGCGGGTCAGGTCTCGATCCGGCTCGGCTTGAAGGGCCCCAACCTCTCGCCGGTCTCCGCGTGCGCCACCGGCGCTCACGCGGTGGGGGAAGCGGCGCGCTGCATCCAATATGGCGACGCCGACGTGATGTTTGCTGGGGGGAGTGAAGCTTCCCTGACCCCTCTCTGCGTCGCGGGGTTTAGCGCGATGAAAGCACTCTCGCGGCGAAACGACGACCCAGCAGGAGCGAGCCGCCCTTTTGATAGAGGCCGTGATGGCTTCGTCATGGGAGAGGGGGCTGGGGTTGTGGTCCTGGAGGAGATGGCGCGTGCCAAGGCACGAGGGGCGCGAATTTATTGTGAGCTCGTGGGTTATGGGCGAACTGCGGACGCGCACCATATTACTGCGCCTGCGCCTGGCGGGGAGGGCGCCGCGCGTTGCATGCGGGCCGCTCTCGATGATGCCCGGGTGGACAGCGAGCAGGTTGGGCATGTCAACGCCCATGGCACGTCCACGCGATTCAACGACGCCTTCGAGACCCAGGCGATGCACAGTGTTTTTGGGCGGCACAGCGCGGCGGTGATGGTGACCGCCAATAAGTCGATGTTTGGCCACCTGCTCGGTGCCGCGGGGAGCGTCGAAGCCGCCATCTCCGCGCAGACCCTGGCCACGGGGATCATCCCGCCAACCATCAACTTGGAAGACCCCGATCCTGATTGCGACCTGACCATCGTGAAAGAGGGTCCGCAAGAAGAGCACCTCGAGTATGTCCTCTCTAATAGTTTTGGCTTTGGTGGCACCAACGCCTGTCTACTCTTTCGTCGAGTCTAGGAGCGTAGTGGCACCATGAAATGTCCATTTTGCGCGGATCTACAAAATCGAGTGATCGACAGCCGGCTCGCCAAAGAAGGCCACGCTATTCGGCGCCGGCGTGAGTGCGAGGGCTGTGGCAGCCGCTTCACCACCTATGAGCGTGTTGACGAAGTCATGCCCATGGTTATCAAGAAGGACGGCAACCGCATCTCTTATGATCGGGTCAAGGTGATGAGCGGCTTGCGCAAGGCCTGCGAGAAGAGACCGATTCCAGTTTCGGTGATCGATCAAATCGCGGATGACCTGGAGCGAGAGCTGCAAGAGTCTGGTGAGCGTGAGGTGGGCTCGAGCTTTATCGGCGAGCGCCTGATGGAGCGCCTGCGCAAGGTGGACGCGGTGGCCTATGTCCGTTTCGCCTCGGTGTATCGCTCCTTTCGCGACGTGAATGAATTTTTTGACGAGTTGAAGCACCTGCTCGAGTCGCGCGATGAGGTGGGCCGGTGAAGGCGCGCCCTAAGAAGGTTATGTCCCCTGTGGACGTCGATGAGCGCTATCTGCGTGAGGCGCTGCGTGTGGCGCGGCGTGGCGCAGGGTTGACCAGCCCAAACCCCATGGTTGGTGCGGTGCTGGTGAAGGCTGGCAAGGTGGTCGGGCGGGGTCATCACGCTCGCGCGGGGGCATCCCACGCTGAGATCATCGCCCTGCAAAAAGCGGGTGACGCCGCTCGGGGAGCGACGCTCTACCTCAACCTGGAGCCTTGCGCCCACCAAGGCCGCACGCCGCCCTGCGTTGACGCCGTGATCGCTGCTGAAGTTGCGCGCGTGGTTGTGGGCATGATCGACCCCAACCCCCTGGTGAATGGACGTGGGGTCAGGCGCCTACAGCGCGCGGGTGTCGAGGTTCGTACGGGTGTCCTGAAGGACGAGTGCGAGGCGCTGAATGAGGCGTTCATCTCTGTGATTCAACGTGGGCGCCCCTTGGTGACGCTGAAGAGCGCCTTGACCTTGGACGGGCATGTGGCGACGCGGCGTGGGGACTCTCGCTGGGTGAGCGGCAGCGAGTCCCGAGAGGTTGGGCATCAGCTGCGCGCCCTGCACGACGTGATTATGGTGGGCGTGGGCACTGTCTTGGCTGACAACCCTGAGCTGACCTGTCGAGCGGCGCGTGGCGGTCGGGACCCCATCCGGGTGGTGTTGGACAGCCAGCTGCAGACCCCTCCCCGCGCGAAGATCGTTCGCGCCACTGAGGAGTCAACGGCGCCGACGTTGATCATCACCACGCGGCGTTCAGCCGTTGAGCGGGCCGCGGCGCTGGAGCGGGCGGGCGCAAAGGTGGTGCGCGTCAAGAGCCGCCGTGGGCGTGTGGATCTCTCTGCAGCCCTCGAGGCGCTGAAGGAGCGTGGCGTGCTCTCGGTGCTGGTGGAGGGAGGGCCGACGCTGGCAGGGGGGCTGTGGAAGGAGCAGCTTGTTGACCGGGTGGAGACCTTCATTGCGCCGAAGGTTCTCGGTGATGCTGAGGCCTTACCCATGCTCTTTGGAGCCAAAGCGCGGCGGATGCAGGATGCCGTGGAGATAGAAAGCAGCGTGCGAATGGTCGGTGACGATGTGCTGATCTCCGGACGGGTGCGTTGGCCTCGAAAAGACGTCTGAGATCTGAGATAGGAGCGCAGCATGTTCACCGGGCTCGTGCGAGATGTAGGGGTCGTCGAAGCGGTTTCAACGTTGGGCCAGAGCGCCAAGATTGCTCTGCGCACCGTCCTGACGGCGGAGCTGCGTGAGGGTGACAGTCTGGCGGTCAACGGCGTTTGCCTCACGGTGGAGGCGCCCCGCGGGGACGTCGCCGTGGCGGTGGCGGTTGCAGAGACGCTGGAGCGCACCACCCTCGGCAGGTTGCGGCCGGGGCGTCGGGTGCATCTCGAGCCCGCGATCAAAGCCGGCGAGCCCATGGGGGGGCATATTGTTCAGGGGCACGTGGATGGCGTTGGCGCTTTGGTGCGACGCCTTGACCGTGGGGTCTCCGTGGAGCTGACCTATCGTTGCGATGCGGCGCTGATGCGCTACATCGTAGAGAAGGGCTCCATAGCGATAGATGGCGTGAGCCTCACCGTGGCAGAGGCAGATGTGGACACGTTTCGGGTCGCGACGGTGCCTCACACGTTGGCCAAGACCGCTTTGGGGAGCCAGACTGAGGGTGATGGTGTCAACATTGAGGTCGACGTGCTGGCCAAGTATGTGGAGAAGTTGCTGGGGGTAGAAAAGAAGGGCGGCCGCATCACCGAGGAGTGGTTGCGCCGCTACGGTTTTTAGGCCGAGGACCTTTGTCCGCCAGCCCTTGCCAGGTGAGTCACCATGGGCCATGTTGCAGCCGCGAGCGAAAGAATGAACGGAATCAAAGAAGGTATCAGTGTCGAGGAAGCCCTGAAGCAGATTCGGGAGGGGCGCCAAGTCATCCTCGTGGACGATGAAGATCGCGAAAACGAGGGCGACCTCTGCATGGCCGCGCAGTTCTGCCGCCCAGAAGATATTAATTTCATGGCGAAGTTTGGGCGGGGGCTGATCTGCCTGACGATGACGCGTGAGCGCATTGAAGAGCTTGGCTTGCCGAAGATGGCGGAGCGCAATCAGTCACGCTTCGGCACGAACTTTCATGTGAGCATCGAAGCCCGAGAAGGCGTGACCACGGGCATCTCCGCCGCCGATCGCGCCTGCACTATCCAAGCAGCTATCAGCGCGCAGGCGGGGCCCAGTAATTTGGTGTCCCCTGGCCATATCTTTCCCTTGGGTGCGGTGGATGGGGGTGTGCTGGTTCGTACCGGGCAAACAGAAGGGTCTGTTGACCTCGCGCGTTTGGCTGGCGTCGAGCCTGCTGGGGTTATCTGCGAGATCATGAAAGAAGACGGCAGCATGGCGCGTCGTCCAGACCTCGAGGTCTTCGCGGCGGAGCATGACCTAGGCATCCTCACCATCGCTCAGTTGATCGAGTTTCGTTTGCAACGCGAGGCCCAGATCCGAGCGGCGTCTGAGATGATGGTGACGCCGCGCGGGCTCAACAGCGCGTTCAGGCTGGTGGTCTTCACTTCAGAAGTGACATCAGCGCAGCATGTGGCCCTCGTGCTCGGCGATGTGAGCGAGGCCAAGGATGTGTTGGTTCGGGTTCACCGCGCCAACGTGCTGACAGATGTGCTCGACGTCGGACCGCACAACGGCAAAGTGTTCCAGGTTTTGCGGCGCATCGAGCGTGAGGGCGCGGGTGTTTTGGTTTATGTGCTGCCAGAGAATCTCAACTTGGTGGCGCAGGCGGATGAGATCAAGAACGGGAAGCGTGCAGTGGATGGCGTGGATACGCCGCCCGTTTTGCGAGAGTTGGGGCTCGGGGCGCAGGTATTGCGATCTCTCGGCCTCTCCAAGATTCGGTTGATTACAGACAATCCAAAACGTTTGGTCGGTCTCTCGGGGCATGGGCTCGAGGTCGTTGACCGCGTACCATTCAAAGATCTCTAGCATCAAGGAAGAGGGCAAGATGCCGCAGATATTCGAGGGGAATCTATCGGGCAAGGGGCTTCGACTGGGGATCGTGGTCAGCCGCTTCAACGCGATCATCACCGACCGCTTGCTCGAGGGAGCGCTCGACGCGATCCGTCGTACAGGTGGTGATGACGAAGGCGTGAAAGTCTACCGAGCTCCAGGGGCCTTCGAGATCCCTATGCTCGCCAAGCGCGTGTGCGCTACAGGCGAATTTGACGCTGTCATCGCGTTGGGGGCGGTTATTCGTGGTGCCACACCACACTTCGAGTACATCGCCGCAGAGGTGACCAAGGGGTTGGCTCAGGTGCAACTCGACACGGGGATCCCCATCGCCTATGGGGTGATCACCCCAGACACGCTGGAGCAGGCCATCGAGCGCGCTGGGTCCAAGGCTGGGAACAAGGGTTTCGAAGCGGCGATGTCCGCCATCGAGATGGCAAACCTCTTTGCGCAGGTGGGCGCTTAACCAGTCTATGGCTCTGGAGTGCTAGATGGGTTCGAGAAGTGAGGGGAGGGCAGCGGCCCTCCAAGTGCTCTACAGTTTGGATACCCGGGCCGCTTTCGAAGAGGTCGAAGGGGAACTCAAGCAGGCCCGCGAAGGGCTGCTCGCGGACTTGCCCGCCGAGGTCTATGACTTCGCGGCAGAGATCTGCCAGGGGGTGGTGGAGCATCGCGAGGCCATCGACGAGGCCATCGAGGCCGCCTCGGAGCGCTGGCGTTTGCGGCGTATGAGCCGTGTAGACCGCAATATCTTGCGTGTAGCCACCTTTGAGTTGTTGCTTTGCCCTGAGGTGCCCACCAAGGTCGCCATCAACGAAGCTATTGAACTCGCCAAGGGATATGGCGCCACCGAGTCGCGGCAATTCGTCAATGGCATCCTTGATCGTGTTCAACGGGTGAAGCAGGACGCTTAGCGGCCAAGCGGCTTCCTTCCTCTGGGTTCCTGGATCACTCGTGCAGGCGATAGTTTCAACAAGAGCCGGAGCATGCGCAGGTCGGCGTGCATCGTCGCTGGGATCCTGCTCTCCACGAGGGGGCGGATCCCGCCGCGTACGAAGGGCTCTTTGCGTCCCTCGGGCAGACCGATGATCATTTGCAGTGCAGGTAGCCCCCGAGGTACCAGTTGTACCCAGCGCCGTGGACTCGCGGCTGGCACGGCCTCTCGCAGCTCGTCCACCGTCCAGGCCGCATACATCGACTGACGAAAATCCTCCAGGAAGTGTTCGAGGCCTAGCCTCCGGTAGTCGGAACCCAGCGTGTTTACATAGCGCTCGGTGAGCTCTGCGCTGCCCAGGCGGGCCAGGTCGAGGAGCACGAGGGTTCCTTGGGCGTGGGTGATGCGCTCCATCTCCTCGGTGGTCGCCTTCACGGCGTGCATATCGTCGAAGTGATGGGCCGCGTCGAAGAGCGTGCAAAGGTCCGCCCCACCACTGGGGAGGACCGTTCGCCGCGTGACGTCCGCCTGGGTGAAGTCGACGCGCTGGCCGAGGCCGCGCGCTTGCGCGTTGTCTTTGGCGGCCGCCACCATCGCCGGGGCGAGGTCGACGCCCAGCACGCGCTCATAGCCGAGGAGCTCTGCGAGCCCGAGGCTGAAGACACCCGGCCCCGAGCAGAAGTCCACGGCGAGGCCGGTGTGGCCTTCACTACGCGCGCGGTGAATCGTTTCCCAGCCGATGCCATAGCTGATGGCGAGCTTGCTCTCCATCACGTGGTTGTACTCGGCGACGCTCTCTGCCGCGTTCATCACGCCTTGGGGCTCTGGACGCCGCATGAGGGTGCGCGGGCCAAAGACATGGCGCAGGAGCAGGCCCATGATGGCGATGGGGCCAATGCCTTCTGGTGGGCTCTGGCGCAGGGAGTCAGGGGAGGGGAGGGTGTGGGTCGTGGATGGCATCGTTGCTCCTCGTCGGGTGTGAAGAGCAAAGACGGACGAGCGACAAAACCGGCTCACGGAGCGTGAAGTTTATTTTCAAGGCATGGGCAACAGACACCGTTTGTCTACGT
Source organism: Deltaproteobacteria bacterium (assembly GCA_019314525.1). Classification (GTDB taxonomy): domain Bacteria; phylum Myxococcota_A; class Polyangia; genus JAFCZD01. The sequence goes on along the minus strand of JAFCZD010000101.1, from coordinate 4,087 downwards.
CTTCGCCCACACACGCCAGCCCTTCGCGGCAGTTGGCGTCCTCGCCGCAGAGGCCACCAAAGGGCACGGCCCCATCGCCCACACAAATGACCTTCGCCATGCTCAGCACCCAAACCGTGGAGCAGCGGGTATTGGGGGCACAACCCTCCGAGCAGCGTCTCTGGCAGAGGTCAAGGGGTTGCTCGCAGCGAGTAGGGCCTTTGCAGAAGAGGCGATGGAACCCATCGCAGGCGAACCCATCCTCAACGGTCTCGCCAACCTCGCAGAAAAAGGTATTTCCGTTGAGGGTTGAGGCTCCCCGGTAGATACAAAGCTCACCTGCCAGGCAGTCGCTGCTGCTCGTCGCCGAACCCATGGCGACGAGGCCCTCGGGCTCGCAAACGCGCTTGCAGACCCCGCTGCAGCCCATCTTCCCCTGACAGCCGCGCCCCGCGCAGGCTTCGCCCTCATCGGCGAGGCCCTCGTGGGCGCAATAGCCGCCACCTGTGGGCAGTTGAATACACGCAACGCCCACGGGGCAGGCAGGTGTGCAGGGATCACAGGCTAGCAAGCAGGTCCCTGCGATGCCGATCTGCAGCCTCTCCTCCCGTATCGCCAGCGTGGTGCTGACGCAGGTGAGGCCGGCGCTGCATTCTCCTGGTTCACAGCCTTCTTCTTGCTCGCCGCTGCCTTCAGCGCCTGTTGGGAGACCACATCGCCGCTCTACGCAGCCCGCCAGGCCAAGCTCGCAGGCAAATGCCTCGGGGCAGTCCGCTTTGGTTGCGCAGCTCAGGGGTTGCTGCGAATCGTTTCTGAGCGGCTCACCGCTCATGTCGGCCATCGCTGCATCTTGGAGGGCTGAGCTGCGGATGGGCGAGAGCGTGTCCTCTAGGCAGCCCCCGAGGGCGGGCGCCATGATGATCAACAACGCTAGGCGCGTGAGCACACCCTTGTGGAGCATCCTCAACGCCCCCACGACCACTGCACGCCCAGCTGTGCGTCCAGCAGTGGCCAGCCGGCCGTCGCCAGACGGTCATCGTCGAAGCGTACTTGCACCTTGGGCAGCGCGACGGCCATGGCGGCCGAAGCCACGAGTCGGAGCGTTGGCATCAGCCGCACGCTGAGCTGAAAGCGAGAGGCGGCGAGGGGGACAGCGCTCCACTGAACGTCATCTGTGGCGCCAGGGGCGCTTTGCCCAGCTGCCCGCAGCAGCAGACCTCCCAGGCCCAAAGAGACCCCAGGGGACACGCGCGCCCTTGGCCAAGGCTCGAAGATTGCGACGAGGCGCAGGGTGCCACCAAAGACGCTGGCTTCACCGCGCGGGTCGCTCAACGTGCTCGAAAGGAGCGGCGCCATGATTTCAGCGCCGAGGTGGAAGGTTGGGGTCAGCGCGTAGGATAGGGCGAAGCCGACCCCTGCCACAGGATCTAGTTCATCACCCAGCGAGAGCATGGCGCCACCTGCCGAGAGGTGCCAGGGAGGGGAGTGGGCGTGCACGATGAGAGGCGATGGTGGGCTCTTTGGGTCTCGCACCGAGAGCTTGCGAGCGACGAGCTTTTCCACCAACTCGGGGATGTGGCGTCCAAGCATCGCTTTACGGGCGATGCGCACCTCGAGGAGGCTCGCGTGCAGCAACTCCACCACCTGCAGCGCTGCGAGGTCTCCTTTGCTCCCTGAGGCGCTGAGGCTCACCCTGCGCAGCACCATTTTGCGCGTGAGGGCGTCGTAGATCCACACCTCCACGGTGCGGCGATCTCCTCGACGGGCGATGCGAACTGCCGCGATGGCATCTTGTCTTGCGGCGAGGGTGCCCAGCTCGGCGAGCCGTGCGTCCGTGCCTGAGACCCGACCTTGCACCCGCAGCACGTCGAGACCGAGGGCCGAGAGTTCGGCGCCAGTGCGTCTTTCAACCTCGGCCCATGCCTCGTCGCCAAAGCGCTCCATGCCCACGATGACGATCCGTGGCTTGGTGCGGCCGCGCACGGTCTTCGCGGGCATATGCATGCGGCCAGAGCGTGTCGACGTCGGCGTCGAGGTGGGCGTTGCCCACACAAAGTGCGGATTCAGGGCCCAACAGATACCCATCATCCCCCAGAGTAGCGGCCTGATGGGCTTGCTCCTCGAAGGTCCTCTGGATGTTCGGTGGGTCTGAAAGATGCTCATCGTTTTTTGCCTCTCAGGCAACGTTTGGCCGCCGCACCATAGGGGCCCTGAGGATACTGTGAGAGGTATTGTCGCGCGACCTTGGCGGCAGCCTTTTTCTTTCCGCCTTGCTGCAGAGCCAAGATCAAGCGACCCATGGCGTCTGCCCTCAGGGGGCTTTGGGGCGCCTCCTTCAAGAATCTCCGGAACCAGCGCGCGGCGGCGCGAGGGGAGCGCTGGCCCTCGGCCGCGACGCGCCCCAGCCGAAAGGCGGCCTGTCTTGCTGCTGCGGTGGACGGATAGCGGCGACGACACGCCAGGAGCGCGTCTGCAGCTCGCCCTGGGTTGCCAGCGAGGCGTGCGGCGTCTGCCAGCAGCAGCAGATCGCTGCTACGCAAGCGTTGCAAAAGTCGCGCAAAGCCCTGCTCCTGCGCGGCGCGCAACGCCTTGCGATGTTGCCCCTTTCTTGCCAAGGCCCGCCACCGCATCGAGAGGGGCGTCAATTTGGGCGCCCTAGGAGTTGACGCTGCCTCGCTATCGTGTGTTCCAGCGTCGGCCTGTGTAGCAGCCGCCGGCCCGCCATGGAGCGCGAGCTGCCCGGACTCAATTTCGAGGCGCTGTCCTTTGGCGACGAGCATGCCCTTGGGCGCGATGACGCCGCCTCTCACCCACACGCGACCTTGCTCGACGCTCACGACGAGGCGTCCTTTGCCCGGTCGCCACTCCACTGAGAGCGTGGTGCCGAGGACCTCCGTGCGGTAGGCCCCGGCTTCGAACGACCATCGTGCGCTGTGGGGGCGCACCCGCGATCGGATCTTGCCGTTGCCAAGGAGCACTCTCACCTCCTTGCGACTCACGTGCGTCAGCTGGACGCGGGTTCGCCCCTCGGTGGTCACCTCGCTTCCGTCTTCAAAATCGAGGGTGGTCGCCTTCTCGTTGCTTCCATGTATCCAGGCACCATGGGCCACTGTCCCCCTGCCTCGCTCCACGCAAAACGGGCGCTCGCGTGGGCCCGATGACCAGGGCGCCCAGATCATCGCCAGAACAAGGGCCGCCAGGGCAGCCCCCATGGCGAGGCCCCATGCCAGCCTGAAAGGCCGACGGCCCCTGGCTTCAAGGTCCGGAGTTTGCGCGAGATCTTCGAGCAGGCGGGCCTCCTGGGCGCGTCGCTGGCCCTCGTCGGGCTTGCTCGGCAGGTCACGTGCGATGACACGCCCCATCTCGTCGAATCGATCCCTCATGGTCTCTCCCGCTCTTCGCTCGCTCCCAGCCACTCAGCGAGCTCAGGCTCCGCCGCGGCCAGCCGGCGGAAGCGCCGCTGAGCACGCGCAATACGGCGCTTCACCGTTGCCAAGGAGCAGTCACAGAGCGCGGCGGTCTCTGGCAGCGTGCGTTGGTCGACGTAGCGCAGCGAAAAGGCTAGACGGTCCTCGGTGGATAAGCGGCTCAGCAAAGCGAAGGCGCGCTCTACCAGCCGCCGCCCTTCATGGTCTGTTGGGGCTGTGGGTTGGTCTTCGGCCTCTCCAGGCCCGAGTCGCCTAAAAAAGCGCCGCCGGGTGGAGCGCTTGCGCAATTCGTCGCGCACCACATTCACCGTGACGGTCATCACCCAGCTGGAGAGCCGCTCAGCCTCTCGCACGCGGTGGATTCCACCGATGATCCGAAGAAATGCCTCGTTCACCAAGTCGTCATGGTCGGTGTCGGGGCCCAGAAGGCGCCAGAGGGTCGCGTTCACTTGGTTGGAGAAGCAGCGGTAGACCTCGCGCGCCGCTGAGCGCGCCCCCTCAGCGTGGACTCGAGCGAGGATCTCGGCGTTCTGAAGCGGGTCTATTGTCCGCGGCGCTTTCCTTTAGGACTGTTGCGGCCCCCGGATTTAGCTTTGCCACGTGGCGCCGAGGTCTTGAGCTTGGGTTTCCCCCGTCGAGCAGAGCCACCCTCGCTCTTCCGGCCGTGCGCGCTCTTTTCG
>JAFCZD010000491.1 GCA_019314525.1 Deltaproteobacteria bacterium | reverse complement strand
CCAATAAACTGAAGATCGTCTGGATTGCCCAGGACTCCTCGCGCAGGCTGGCGGAGGTGTCAAAGGATTACACCAAGAAGACGGGCGTCGAGATTGAGGTCATCCTGCTGCGCTACGGCCCCGAGTGGCACGACCGCATCGCTGCAGAGTTCGCGGCAAAAGGGGATGGCTTCGATATGGCCGCCTGGGACAGTCAGTCTGTGGCTGAGTTCGCGAGTGGGGGCCACATCGAGCTGCTGAATTCCTACATCAAGGGCTCATCGAAGCTCTCCTTCGACGATTTTCTCCCCACCGCGCTCAAGCATTATGGGGAGTATCCAGCGGGCAGCGGGCAAATCTGGGCGATCCCCATCAATCAGGACACCGTCGGGCTCATCTATCGGAAGGACCTCTTCGAAGATCCCACAGAGAAGGCGAACTTTCAGAAGAAATATGGCTACCCATTAGGCGTACCTCGAACGTGCAAAGAGCTGATGGAGGTGGCCGAGTTTTTCACCAGACCAGAAAAGGGTCTCTACGGTTGGGGGCAGTTTTCTTCTATCGAATATGACCTGGCCACGAGCACATCCAATGGTTTCTTGTGGTCATACGGGGGAGAGTTGTGGAACCCCAAGACCAATGAGGTCAAAGGATTTCTCGACTCACCAGCCTCGGTAGATGGGCTGAAGCAATATCTGAAGATGTTCAACTATGCGCCGCCCGAGAGCCGGCTGTGGGGGTACCTGGAGGTCAATAACTACTTCCGCCAAGGCAAACTCGCCATGGGGTTTCAGTGGTACACGTTCTTCGAAGCCATGGCCAACCCCAAGAAGTCGCCCTACGCAGACAAGACCGGTTTCGCGAATCTGCCGGGCGCTGTAGGCCGAGACGGGATGTTCAGGAGGCAAATCAGCATGGGGGGGCAAGGTCTGGGGATCAACACCTACTCAAAGAAGAAGAAACAGGCCTGGGCCTTTATCGAATGGTTCATGCAGCGTGAGCAACAATGGCTCTATTCGACAATGGGTCAGACCGGGCGCAAAGACATCCTCGTAGATCCCCGGTGGCAAACCCTCAACAAATATAACCGCCATTTCCACGAAGCGATGACGCATGTCAACGACTACTGGCATTTGCCAGAGTATTATAAGCTGCTTGAGGTTCTTCAGCAGGAGGTCGCCAACGCCATCTACGGCAAGAAGACCGCCAAGGAGGCCCTGATGGACGCGGCGGTGAAGGCCCTGATGGACGCGGCGGTGAAGCATGAGGCGATCTTGCTGCAGGCAGGTTACAAGATTCGCAGAAGCGAGAGCCCCCCAGAAGTCCCAGATACCATCGTGGATCCTGTTGGACAGGAGCTGCCAGCGGGCACGCACCTAGGAGGACGGAGGAGATGAAGATCAAGTCCAAGCTCTTCTTGATCGTCGTCTCCGCATCACTCCTCACAGGGGCGAGCATCACGCTGGGGTTCTCCTTCCTCACACTGAGGCAGTCAAAGCTCGAGAACCACAATCGCTTCAAGGTCGCCACTCAGGCCTTGATGGAGCATATCGAGACCCTCGGCAGCACCCTCGACGCCGCCTACCTCGCATTTCACGATGATATGAAGGTGAATGCGAATATGTATTTCATCACCACGGGGGCCTTGCTCGACTACCAAATGCTCCCTGAGATCAGGGCCCTCGGGACGGCTTTGGGGCTTGAGCGCTTCGCGTTCTACAGCCCGGAGAAGCCTGGTGGCAAGGAGCTGCTTCAGCTCTATTATTCACGCCACCTCAGGGGCAACGTCCTCGTCGCCAAGGGCAAACACAAACTCTATGTGAAGGGCGGCTTCGGGAGCACTGTTATTCCAGACTTCGCGATCTTCTCAGAGCAGTTACCGCAGGAACAGAAGGATGTCTTGCTCGTCCGTGATGGCAAGCTCCTCTTTCAAGCCTGGCGCCCCTTCAGGAACCTGAGCGCTCGCCCAGACATGCCCCATGGCACGCGCATGGGCACCTTCTGTCTGCAGCGGCCTGTCTCCTTCGATATGGCGAAGCTGGGGCGACAAATGAGCGTTGAGTTTGCGGTCTACGATGAAGCAGGACACGTCATCAAGAGCACCATGGACGCACAAGACCTCAAGCAACTCCCAGGCAAGAAAAGACAGCGCAGCGCGTTGTTCGACAAACATGGGCGCGCCTTCGATTCGTTGCTCTTGCCCATCGTCTACCGCACTAAGCGTGTGGGCTATCTGTCCGCGAATATCTCCGTTCAGGCCGTGCGCGACAATATTGCTGGCGCGATCATGTTGATGTCTATCATCTCCGCGTCTGTGATCATCATGGTGCTCTTGATGTCAGAGCGCCTGGTGAGCCGCTTCATTGCCCCAATCCTCAAGTTGACGCATGTCTCCAAGGAGATGGCCGGCGGAAACCTTGAGCAAGAGTTGCGTATTTCGAGCCAAGATGAGCTGGGTTTGCTCGCGCGAAACTTCGTCAAGATGCGGGACGCCATCGGCGTTCAGATCTCCAAGCTCAACGAAGAGATCACCGAGCGCAAGCGAACAGAAGAGGCGCTCCGGCGAGAAAAGGAGAACCTGCGTATCACGCTGAGTTCTATTGGAGACGCGGTCATCGCGACCCATACAGACGCCACCATCATCCGCATGAACCCCGTGGCAGAAACCCTCACTGGGTGGTCATTTGAAGACGCTCAGGGCAAGCCCCTAACGGAGGTCTTTCAGATTGTCCATAAACATTCTCGGAAGCCAGCAGAGAACCCCGTAGAGAAGGTGATCGCTACTGGAGAAATTATTGGGCTGGCCACCCACGCGGTGCTGATTTCACGTGATGGTTCCGAATACCAAATCACAAACTCCGGCGCCCCCATTCGCTCCGACACTGACGAGACCCTCGGCGTGGTCCTCGTCTTCCGTGATGTCACCAACGAAGCAGCCATCCAAGAGCAGCTCTGGCATAGCCAAAAGATGGATGCCATTGGACAGCTCGCTGGGGGCGTCGCCCACGATTTCAACAATATGCTGGGGGGCATCATAGGCGCATCCGAGCTGCTTGGTGCGCGCTTACCCAAGGACCCAGAGGCACAAGACCTGCACAATATCATCATGGATTCTGCCCGCCGCGCAGCAGATCTTACCGAGAAGCTGCTCACCTTTGCGCGCAGAAAACCGTCGGCGTCTTCAACGATTGACCTTCATCGCACCATCCACGACACCGTGGCGCTACTCGAAACCACCATCGACCGCCGCGTACAAATCGAGGTCGATGCCGCAGCCGAAGAGAACCTCGTGGTGGGAGACCCCTCCCGCATACAGAACGCTCTGCTCAACCTCGGAATCAACGCCTCCCACGCGATGCCCGAAGGTGGCGTGTTGCGCATCAGCACCCAGGTCGTGGAGTTGGATGCCAGTTATTGTGAAGCGAGTACCTTCGACCTCAAACCTGGACCCCATCTAAAGATCGAAGTGCGGGATACCGGTCGTGGCATCGCCGCTAAAGACTTGGCGAGAATCTTCGAACCCTTCTACACGACCAAAGAACAAGGCAAAGGAACAGGCCTCGGGCTGGCAGCCGTTTTTGGCACGGTGCAACAGCATGGGGGCGCGATCACAGTCTACAGCGAGCTTGGGACCGGCACGAGCTTCCAACTCCTGCTCCCACTAACAAAGGGTGAAGCCATCGCTCAGCCAGCGTCACCTCAGACCATCCGTGGGAGCGGACGAATCCTCGTCGTTGACGATGAACCCGCCATGCGCATCACCGCCGAGGCCATCCTCGTGGGTCTGGGCTATGATGTGCTCTTGGCCGAAGACGGCAAGGAAGGCGTCAAGATCTTCGATGAAAATCCAGGAGCCATCGATCTCGTGCTCCTGGACATGATCATGCCCGTGATGAATGGTCGAGACTGCTTCGCCGCGATCAGAAAGACCAAGCCAGATGCGCGGGTTGTCCTCTCCTCCGGCTTCTCCCGCGAGGAAGACATCCAGGAGATGATGGCCATGGGCCTCAACGCGTTCATTCGCAAACCCTTTCGTGGCGCGGCGCTCAGCCAGGTCGTCCATGATGTCCTGACGTCCTGATCAACGAGGCTCCAAGCCAAATGCTCCCCTTGCTCTCAGCCCTTGGTGCTGCGCTGACCATCACCCTGGCGGCGCTGCTGATCTTTCGCCTCCGCTGGCGTGAGAGGCTCACATCGAGCGGCAAGAACTGGGAAGTCCAGGGCAAGATCTGCGGGCCAGGACAGACCCTCGATGTCGTCGCCCAAGAGAATCTCCACCGCTGCGCCGAAGCACAAGCGCCGCTGCTCATTTGGGCCAAGGGGCAGAAGATAAGGGTGGACGTCAACGGGGCCCACCTCCAGCTCCGCTGGCGACGAAAAAGGGGCAACGACCTCCGCGTTGGGGATGGGATCGCCATCTGGGGCCTTGCCCCAGACGTGGCCGAAACCTGGGCGGCAACCCGAGTGATCCGCGCGGGGTGGCCAGGTCTGCTCTCCCTCTGCATCATGACCTCCTGCGCCATAGCAGCCACCATCACCGCCTATCTACTCATGCAACCCTCAGGATGCCCCTCTGGGACACGCCCACAGCTCCTTCGTGAGCGCTCCATCACAGAACGCGCATGTGTACGCGAAGATGGTACACGCCACGGCCCCGCCCTCGAGCGCACCCACGGTGGACGACTCCGGGCAGATGGTTTCTACAACAATGGGGTGAAGGAGGGTGTTTGGCGGCGCTACCACCGCAACGGCAAGCTCGCTGAGCGCGTCACCTACCACGCCGACAAGCGCCATGGGCCATGGCATCGTTATACGCCAGACGGAGTGTTCCTGGCGCAAGCCCACATGCGGCGAGGCAAGGGTGTCTTCGAGACCCTCCACCCCAACGCCAAGGTCGCGGAGAGGGGCAAGATGGTGGCTGGCAAGCGTGAGGAACGCTGGAAATATTTTCGCAACGATGGCTCACAGGCTGGTGAGGGACACTTCAAACGGGGGAAGAAGCATGGCAGCTGGAAGACCTGGCACGAGAGCGGAAAGCTCGCGTGGGAATCCATCTTCGTGCGCGGAAAGAAGCACGGCGCCTGGCGCTCCTTTTTCAAGGACGGAACGCTGGAGAAAGAGGGGGCCTTCGTCCACGGCAAGCGTGAGGGGTTATGGCGCTTCTACCATCCTGACGGAAAGGTGGCGCGCAGTGGCCCCTTTACCGAGGGAAAAAAGCAGGGCGCGTGGACGCTCTATAACCCCAAGGGCAAGGTGCAGATCGAGGGCCACTACCAGGAAGGGCGCCGCGTGGGCGCTTGGCGGTGGCATTGCAGCGACTGCAAAGACTGCGATGTGTGCAGCGTCGCCCAGCGCGATACCGGCGTGGTGGTGAAGAAGGATTACGGTGCGCCGTCCACGCAGCCTCACCTGGACCAGAAGTCGCTACCCTAGGTGGCGCTTGCGCCGCAAAGGTCTAATCCCCTTGGGCAATATCTAGCAGCTGCTGAGGAAACTCCCGAACCTCCAGAGTGGTGTCAAGGCACACCAACTCCACGCGCGTCTCCACAAGCATCTCTTCTTCACGAAAGAGTTGCTGTGGCATGATCAGTCGGTAGTCGCTTTTTGGTTTGAGCTCTGTGACGACCTCCAAGCGATCTCCCAGCTTTGCCGGTCTGTGAAAGACAATCTCCATCCTGTAGACGGCGAAGAGGTAGCCCGCCTCATTCCACTCGCCGATGGTCTTGCCAAAGCCCCCGAGAAACTCTGTACGTCCACGCTCGAAGTACTTCAGGTAGTTGGCGTAATAGACCACGCCCAGACAATCAGTGTCCTCGTAGTAGACCTTGGCTTCGATCCGTCCGTG
>JAFCZD010000100.1 GCA_019314525.1 Deltaproteobacteria bacterium | reverse complement strand
TCACTGCTGGGCTGGGTCCGGGGCACCAACGCTGGCGCGCTCTCAGTGGTGGTGCGTTATTATGCCTCAGAGGGTGATCGCACCTTTGGTGAGGAGCGCGTTTTCACTCATGGGGGTGGAAGCTTTGATTGGGCTCGGTTTGTCGGGGATCTTGCAATGCCGGCCGATGTTGCCCCTTCAGATCCCGCTGGCAATCCCCGCGCTCTCCGGATCTTTCTTCGTCAGGCGCCGCCACGTGGGGGGCACGCGTTGGCATCATGGGACGATCTGGCGGTGGTGAGTTGGGAAGAGGTGCTCGATTTAAGTGAAGGCGCCGAACTCTCCTGCCCCAATGCGCGCGACTTTTTGCGTCTTAGCGGCGTGCCGGGCGAGGTGCAATTGCAGTTAACCTTCCGTCGTCACATGCGTTTTGGCTTGGAGCGCTGAATTGATGGTTTGGAGGAGATTTGAATTCAGTGACATCGTAACTGTCCCCTTCAAGCAATATTGGATAAACTACGCAGATCTTGCATTGTTTTCCATAGGGGGGCTGTGATGGACGGCTTTGGCACGAAGGCAACGCACGGTGGAAATTCACCCCATGGATTTCTCACAGATCGTCGTGATTGCCGGGCCTAGTGCTGGGATGCGGTACTCTCTCGGGGGAGAGACTATCATTGGGCGTGACCCCGACGTGTCCGTTTCTATTGATGACAGTGGTATCTCTCGCCACCACGCGCGCATTACCCAGCATGAGGACGGCGATTTTCTTCTCGAGGACATGGGGAGCCACAACGGGACGTCGGTCAATGGCCTGTCGATCACGGAGCATCAACTCACCTTTGGTGACAAGGTGACTGTCGGACATCAGACGGTCTTGATTTTCACCTACACCGACCCTCACGAGCAACGCTTGCTGCAGAGTCAGAAGTTCGAAGCTGTGGGTCGGTTGGCCGCAGGGGTCTCCCACGAGTTCAACAACTTGCTGGCCGTGGTTACGATTAACCTCTCCATCCTCGAGTGTGATGAGGGGTTAAGTGATGAAGAGCGGCTGCTGTGCATCGCCGAGGCGAAGTCTGCCGCAAACCGTGGCGCCGAGCTGACCCGCCGTATGCTGGATTTCTCCCGAGCTAGCCATTCCGAGATGCGCCCAGTGGATCTCAGCAAGCTCATGACAGAGGTCACTCAGTTAGCACAGCGAACCTTTGGACCACAAATCAAGGTCGTTGAGGAGCTTGAGGAGGCGCTCTCCACCAGGGGCGACAGGCTGCAACTCTACCAAGTGATGATGAACCTTTGCCTTAACGCCCGTGACGCGATGCCTGATGGTGGCACGCTGACGGTGCAGACGCGTCGCTGTTGTGCACTCCCAACCGGCGATTGTTCCCTGCCCAGGGAGCTTCCTCCTGGGGCTTATCTCGAGGTTGTCATCGCGGACACTGGGCGGGGCATGGACGCCACCACGCTCGACCGAGCCTTCGACCCCTTCTTCACCACCAAAGAGGTTGGCGAGGGTACAGGGCTGGGTCTGTCCATGGTCCAAGGGCTGATCCGCAATCATGAAGGCGCGGTGCGCCTCCAGAGCGAAGTTGATGTGGGGACTCAAATCACGATTTATCTTCCATCCGCCGACCCGAGCCAGGAGCGCGAGACCGGTACAGCAGACCTGCCATCCATCGTCCCTCAAGAGGGCATTAGGGTGTTGTTGGTGGAAGATGATGACTTGGTGCGCCGCGCGATGGTTCGCTCCCTACGCAGGTCGGGCTATGTTTGCATCGAAGCGGTGAATGGTCGTGATGGGGTGGAGAAATATCAACACGCGGCTGACGAGATCGACGTGGTGTTGCTCGATGTGCTGATGCCAGAAATGGACGGGGAAGAGGCCTTTGATCGGCTCAAGGCCATCAACGACAAAGTCAAAGTGATCATCACGACGGGCTGTGCTGACGGTCTGCTCAAGGAGCGTTTGCTCACCGCTGGCGTTAGCGCGTTTTTGGCCAAACCCGTCGCTGTAAAAGAACTCAGGGCTGCCATCGCGCAGGTGCTGCGGCCAGGCGCTGGTTGAGGTCTACGGCTCTACGGCTCTGCGTGTCTCGCTCAGGTCGGCGGAGTTCTCGCCGCTTCTACGATGGCGGCGTGCACCTCATGCAGGCGCTGATGGTCTCGTGGATATCTCAGGTGATAGAAACGACAGGATGAACTGACCAACGAGCTCAGCTCGTCGAATTGGCTCGCCATGCGCCGCCGATCTTTCACGTCAAGGTGGAAGCAGTGCTCGACGAGAGCCATAACGGCGCGCACCCCACGCACACCTTCCACCTCCACCTCCCGCTGCCCTTCACCCTTGGTGGGATCATTGAGCAGGAAGACCGCCTGCAGGTGTTCTGGTTGTGGCCAGCGTGACATGTCGTCCTGGGAGGGGACCACCCGCCGCTTCGTCGAATAGTGCGAGACCTCAAGTGCTTCTTGAGCCTCACCGAGGGCGCCAAGGGAGTCGTCCCAGAGGCGACAGCCAGGGTAGCTGGCGACCACCGTGGGCGGACGTCCTCGACTATCCACCAGCAGCGCATCATCACCAAGCAAAGTATGGCCGCCTTTTTCGAAGCTGAGGCCCAAGGTGGATTTCCCCCAGCCAGTGTTGCCCAAGAAGGCTACGACGCCTGTGGGGAGGCGCACGGCGCTGGCGTGGAGCACGCTGTGTCGGAAGTGGCTCACGATGCGGGGAAGCACTTGGTCGAGCAGGAGGTGGCGAATGCTGCTCTCGGCGACGCCAGGACACCGTAGGCAGCGTATCTTGCGGCCATCAGCGGAGATCTGGAAATCGGCGAGGCGTGGGAAGCTGAGTCGATGGTTGTCTGCTTCCCGGGCGTGGGCCAGGGTCACCTGGCCGTTTGGGAGACGCCATTGGTGTGTCCAGTTGGGGCGGGGGAGGGTCGTCGCCCTTTCGGTGACCAACTCAAAGGTGAGATCGGCCTCTCCCCCCTGCTGTGGCAACTCGGCGAGGGGCAGCATGCTCTTGAGGCAGAGGTCAAAGATTCGGTAGGAGCTCATGTGTCAGGACTCATGGGTTTCACGGAGAGAGTCAAAGGTGGCGAAGCGCTCGTCAACGGCGGAGTCGTCCAGCAGCACCACGCCCGACGATTCTACCCAAGCGTGGGCTTCAACGTTGTGGCCAGCGCCCTTGCGGCCTTTGCAACCTGCGCCCCTGCGGACGCCGATCTTCAGCTCGGCCACGATATGTTCCCTTTCGAGCATCCAATGCAGCACCAGCGCTTTTTTCAAGCAGGTCGCGCGGTAGGGTCCATAGCGCGCCGCCAAGCTGACCATCTGTGCCGCCGAGCGTGCGCGCTCTAAGCTGTCGTGTTGCGCAGTCTGCTGTGACTTCTTTGGCCAGGGGTGAATCCGAAGCAGCTTCTGCGTCCGTCGAAAGCCCAAGACCTTCAGCCCGATCCCCGTGAGGGGGAGCAAGAGCAGGGCCCGGCTGAGGTCTGCCCATTGGGCAGGCGTCAGCTCTCGCAGCTGGAGAAGCTTCTTCAAGGTACGATGTGGCTGGGCGACCAAAGGCGCGCTTCCTGGCAGTGGCTGCCGAGGTCCCCTATGAACCTCGCGCCAAGGCGTGGGTCAAGCTTGGCGCAGCCGAGGCTCGCTGGCAACGGTGGGTGTCATGCTACTGTCCGTGCGAGGTGTAAAAATGTCGGCGGCGATCTACGATCATCCAGCGATCTCCCAGCGCTATTTCTTTCCACAGATGGGGCCACCCCCATCACCTCTGCCCAGTGGCAGCTCCCTGCATATTGATGCAGAAGGCCTCGCAATTCAGGGCTACGAACATCACCCCTTCCCTGGCGCTCCCACCGCGCTCTATTTTCACGGAAACGGCGAGCGTATCGCTGACCAGCTGGAGAATTGGCCCGCCTGGGCCGAGGCTGCGGGCATCAATATGCTCTTCGTCGACTACCCTGGCTACGGTGCGAGCGCAGGGGATCCGAGCCTCTCGAGTTGCCGAGCAGCCGCGCGCGGAGCGCTGGCCTATCTGCTCGCGCGTCCGTCGCTGGAGGTGCCCTACGTGCTCGTGGCCGGACGCTCGGTTGGATCCATCTTTGCCCTGGATGTGGCTCGCCAATGTCCACCAGAACGTCTCGGCGGGCTCTGGCTGGAGAGTGCAGTTGCAGACGTGGGAGAGCGTCTCGCCTTGCGCGTGCCCTATGAGAGCTCAGGCCTGGATCGGGACACTGTGGAGCGGGCGGTGGCGCGGGACTTCGATCATCGCCAAACCCTTGGTGAGCTCGCGTGTCCCCTCAGCATCCTCCACACGCTGGGTGACAGCTTGGTCTCGGCCGATAACGCCGAGCGTTTGGCGAGTTGGTCTGGTGAAGATGTGGAGGTGACATGGCTGGAGGGCGACCACAACACGATTCAGTGGCTGAACGCAGCACGCTACCCCCAAATGTTGCGAGATTGGGCAGGGCGCTCAAGTGCATATATGAACGCGAACTGGCCACTGCAGACCCCACCTGTGTTTACAAAACTAACAAAGTAGCCAGCTTGGTCGAGGGGGTGGATCCGAGGAAGTCGATCAATAACGCTGCCCTGTGAGTTTTGGGTTTTTGGCACGACTTTGGCTTGTTGTCGCTGCATCCATTCACAGCAGAGGTTAGCGATGCAGACACGATCAGAGACCCGAGAGCTGGAGCAAATAACCCGCTTGTGGACCGCAGCCAATGACGCGAAGGCCGAGGAGATTCGCGAATTAAGCCAAACCCTTCGACTTTGGAGCGCCGCCAACCAGGCCAAAGCCTTCCGAATCGAGGAACTTGAACAGGAAAACGGAGCCCTGCGTAGTGAGCTATCCAAGCTGCGCAGCCAAGAGGCAGACCAGACGTTGGTGCACGCTGCCTGATGGCGACCAGCTGCCTAAGCTGGGGCGGGTGGTGTTTCGGTCTTGCCGAGGGTCAGCACTTCAACGCCATCAGGCGTGATGACCACCGTATGTTCGAATTGCGCTGAGAGCTGGCCATCAATGGTCAGCGCTGTCCAGCCGTCATCGAGGACGCGGGTCTTCCAGCGTCCGGCGTTGATCATGGGTTCGATGGTGAACGCCATGCCCGCTTCGAGCAATACACCTGCGCCAAGGGTGGTGTGGTGAAAGACGGTGGGGGAGGTGTGGAATTTCCGGCCGAGGCCATGGCCTGTGAATTCACGCACGACCGAATAGCCCCGTGATTCAACGAAAGGTTGGATCGCCCGTCCCACGTCGTTGATGTTGGCGCCAGGTTTCATCGCGCGAATACCACGCCACATCGCCTCATAGGTCGTCTGCACGAGCCCCCGCGCCTCTGGGCTGACCTCTCCAACGAAGAAGGTGCGTGAGGCATCACCATGCCAGCCGGCGAGGATAGGGGTCACATCAACGTTGATGATGTCGCCTTGCTCCAGCCTCCGTTCGGGGGTGGGGATACCGTGGCAGACCACCTCGTTGATAGAGGTACAGCAATGGGCGGGGAAGCCATTGTAGCCAAAGGGAGCACTGATGGCGCCAGCGTCACTGGTTAATTTGTCTACCAGCTGGTCGATTTCACCCGTGCTCACGCCTGGAGCGATGATCTGCGCTACCTGGTCGAGGAGCTGCGCGGTGAGCCTCCCTGCTGCACGCATTTTTCCGGTCTCAGCCGTCGATAGGCGTGGGCTGCTGGGGTTGCGCCGGGGCTTCGGTTTACGTCGCGTTTGCTTCATTTCATGCAGAACCTAGCACGCTCCTGGACCAAGATCCGCCCCCGATCACTTTCGTGCAGAAGAGAGTATGTGAGCGACCGCTCGCACACGTTGACGAGCGTTATGCTCGGGCGTATATAACGCTAGCGCGGCGATGAGGCTGCGAGACAGGAGGCACAATGCTCGTGGGTGTGGAGAGGGCGTGTCAGTTGAGCGTCTTGGCGCTTGTTCTGACGTTAGGCTGTGGGGGGGATGATTCTCCCGTGGGGAGTGATGGGAGCGTCGTGCATGACAGCTTTAATGTGCAGGTGATCGTGAAGGTCATCCTCGAGGGTGTCGAGGAAGACGTCGCGCTTGGGGAACTCAGCACTATGGAGATCGACGGAGAGTCCTATGTGACGCTCTCGGATGTGGTCACTGCGGCCTTCCCCGCAGAGAGCCTGGCCCAGCTGCAGGCCGACTTCGAGGGAGCCGATGGCTTCAAGCCAGGGAGCAAGGATTTCTGCAAAGATACTATCCCTGTGGATGGCGCGCTCTTGACCGAGGGCTACCTTCACCCCCAAAGCCGTAATATGCGGTGGAATGACTCCCTGTCTTACCCAGGATGTATGAGCCCCACAGACCTGGCGATCATCACCCTTGGGCGCAAGGTCTAGTTCATGGGCAAAAGAGCGCTGCTGACTATGGCGCTTTGGTGCTGTCCTTGGATGGCTGACGCGGAGCCCACGTCCAAACCAGCGGCGTCTAGACCGGCGGTGTCCAGACCAGAGCCCTCGCGCCCACAGGAGGTCGCCCTGGATGAGGTGGTGGTCTTGGCGGAGAAGCCATCCCTGCGCTCTCCGAGCATTTCGCGTGTGGGTCGGCAGGAGTTGCGTCGCCGTCGTTTGCACACTGTGGTGGAGGCCCTGGAACAAGAGGTGGCCTTCAACGCCACCTTTGGGCGACGTGGTGAGCGTACCTTCACGTTGCGCGGTTTCGATCAGCGTCAGGTAAGCGTGCTGATCGATGGCGCGCCAGGTTATGTGCCCTTCGATGGGCAGGTGGACCTCAGCTACCTCCCGGCGCAGTTGGTCGAACGGATAACAGTGGTCAAAGGCCCTGCCTCGGTGCTCTATGGCCCCAACGGCCTGGGGGGAGCTGTGAACGTCGTGACACGGCGTCCAGGGGCCGGGCCTCTGGGCGGGGCCACGTTGGAGCAGGGCCTGGGCCACGCGCTCTCTCTTTCGGCGGTACATTCTCTTGACCTGGGCGCGGTCGCCTACACCCTCTATGGGGGGTGGCGAAAACGTGACGCCTGGCCCTTGCCCGCCGACTACGCGCCTTCGAGCCGCGAAAACGGCGTGCTGCGTGAAAACAGCGACGAGGGCGCATTCTTCGCTGGTGGGGCTGTTTCCGTTGCGCTGGCAGCGGAGCATGAACTGCGCGCTAACGTGAGCTACGTAGACGCCGAGCGTGGAGTGCCTCCGGACACCCTCGCCCCTGCAGGGCGCTACTGGCGCTTTTCCGCGTGGCGCTCTCTGGGCAGCAACATCGGCCACCGAGGGCGCTATTTTGGGCGCCGTCTGGAGCTGGAAGAGCTGCTCTACGCGCGCGTTTACCAGAACCTAGTGGACAGCTATGACGACGCCACTTATTCCTCCCAAATAGGGCCCGCGGCCTTCTCTAACTGGTTTCGGGATCACGTCCTGGGAGGTCGCGTCCGCGCACGGCTGGCGTTGGGCGAGAGCCTGCCTACGGAGTTGAGGATCTGGGTGAGCGCGCAGCATGAGCAGCACGCCGAGGAGGGCAGCGGGGACGATCAGCCGGCCATCACCCGTGGTCTCCTGACGTCTGCACTAGAGGGGGAGATGTTTCTGGGCGATCGTTTCTCGGTCCTGGTGGCGGGGCAACTAGATGCCGAGCTTCCTGGGCAATCCATCAGTGACGATCTCTCGTCGCGTGTGGCCTTTGGTGGATTATTGGCGTTGCGTTATCGCCCCCAACGGCTGCTGGCCCTTGGGCTTTCGGCGGCGCGTCGGTCGCGCTTCCCCACCTTGCGGGATCGGTTCTCTCTCGCCCTCGGGACTCGCGAACCCAACCTCGATCTTGGGCCGGAGGTCGCCTGGCATTTTGCGTTCGAGGCTAGCTACGCTCCCTGGCGTTGGCTCCGCGTGGCCGCCAGCATCTACGATGCAGAGATCGACGGTTTGATCTCCTTCGTTGCATTGGGAGGGGGGCTCGAGCAGCTGCAGAATGTTGGTAGCGCGCGATTTTTCGGCAGTGAGATCGAGATCAAGTTGCAGCCCATGCAGGGTCTGGAGCTCTCTGTCGCCTATCATTTTCTCCATGCTCGCCGCACAGAAGGGGATGACGCGCTTGTGGCGTATCGCCCCGCTCATCGCGCCATGGTTGGGTTGCGCTGGCGCCCTCGACGGTGGATTGAAATTGGAACGCGCCTGCGCATGGTCGCTGAGCGTCATTATGAGCATCCTGTCAGCGCCAGTTGGGAGGTCCTCGAGCCCTACGCCTCGTGGGAGGCCCGCGTCAGCGTGCACCCCACGCGCCATATGACCCTCTGGCTGCGTGGGACAAACCTGCTCGACGGCGGCTACGAGGGGAAGGCAGGCTTTCCAGAGCCTGGGCGGATGATCTGGCTTGGGCTTGAGTTGCGCTATGACCCGCCAGGTTGAGGGTTTCTGTTTTCTGTCAGGCCTCTTCCAGCATTGAGCGCACCTCTTTTTCCACGCGATCCCCAAAGCGTTGTAGCCGCCGTTGCAGCAGGTCGGCTGCACGCATCACGCGTTTTCCACGCTTGGTGAGGTGTGCGCCTCCGCCTCCGGCCCCACCCGTGGCGGTCTCCACCAAGGGCCCGCCCGCGGCGTCGTTGAGTTCTGCGACCCAGCGCCACGCTGCTCGGTAGGAGACGCCCATCTGTCTCGCGGCAGCGGAGATAGAGCCGTGCTCGACGATGAGGTCGAGCAGCTCGAGGCGGCCCGGTCCCAGCATGCTGGCACCATCCCATTCGATCCAGGCTCGCACACGGACACGTACCTCGCTCTCTTCGCAGCTTTCACCCATGGTTTCTTCCTTGGCCATGATCTAGTTGGCTACGCGATGGATAGAGGGTCAAGAGCCAAGCCTCTCTGGGGGAAGAGGATGGCTACTGGAGTTGTCGGATCTGGCTATGGACCTAGCCGTTCAGCGGATCCGGAAATGCTTTTGATTGCAGTCACGTACGTTTGGCCCGAGTTGTGCAGTCTCCGATATTCATCTGGAGGTTGCTATGTCCCACAAGATGACCCTTTCCATCGTTTCTGTCGCCGCGCTCTCAATGTTCGTGGTGACCAACGATGTACATGCGGAGGGCCGCGTACGCGCCTACGTCAGCCAAAAAGCCAAAAAGTTCGGAAAATGGGTCAAGTCATTCAACAGCGTAAGCTTCGCGAAAAAGGGAGCGAAGCAGCGTCAGAAGGGGCTTCACGAGGGACAACAGTCGGACAAGAAGCTCATCACCGGGTTGATGACCGATACCGCCAATTTGTGGAAAGCCAAAGCCGCGGGAAACACAGCTCTTGTGGAGACACATAGCGGCGCTCGCAAAACACACCTCAAGGGAGCCTTCAAAAAGCAGCGTGCGTCTGCCCAAAACCGTGTGGTGGGTGGAGCCAAGTTTGTTGGTGGCTATGCTGCCGTTCCCTTGGAGGTTGTAGGTCGCGGAGGCATGGCGACTTTGGGTGCTCTAGCCTACGGGCTGGAGTACACCGGCAAGCAGACCCTTGCCGCGACCGCGTCCATTTCAAAAAAGACCACGAAACTCTATCGCGGTGCACAAGCCCAGTTGGCTGACACTCAGCGTACAGGTCAGAACATGCTGGCCAACGTTTTGGGCGGCGCGGCGGAGAGTTTGAAGAAGGGGTCCAGCGCTGTCTCCAAGGAGACCGGCTTGCAGAAGACGGTCAAAGCCCGGACTTCCCATCGGGGCCTCCGACGTGGTGCACTCCAGACCTTCGTGGCCAATAAGGGCAAAGGCATGAGCGACGCCAAGTTAGCGACGTACTTTGAGGTCTCTCGAAGTACGATTACGGCCGATCGCAAGGCCCTCAACATCCCCACCGCCAAGCAACGGATGGCTGAAAAATAAGAAGACTCAGAGCCTAGAGTCGCCCTGTCGGATAGACACCAGCCTCCTGTGTTCCAGCCTTGAAGGCCATCATGGTAAAGGAGCGGCGACTCGGGTGCGTGCCACCTGAGATCCTCAACGCTCTATGCGATGGACGAAGGCTGGGCCAGGCGTTATGTTTGTGCGTGCCTAACGCTAACACGCAGCCTTTTTCGCGAAGAGTCACCCGCTGGTTGTCCATCGTGGGCATCTCAGTGGGGATCCATGGGCTGGCCTTGGCCGGCATCATCGAGGGCGTGTACAGCAACATCGTTGGAACCAGAGGTGAAATCGAGCTGCAGTTGGTGCGCGGCGAAAGCCCCCCCAAGCACAAGGTTCAGGCCCCCGAAGGGCCCAAGACGTCACCTCCTCACACCACAGCGGGAGGTCAGCGCAGGCTGGTCAAGAAGCCCAAACGCCCGGTGCGGGCTCGTCGTCTTCGGCCTGAACCAGGCTTCCGAGAGGCAGCTTTGGTAGCGGCGGCCCCTCCTCAAACGGCCCCTCTGTTGCTTCATAGACCCGCGACAGGCCCTGTTGGGGCTGCCTCGCCTGTGCACACGTCACAGCCCAAGGCGGACGAGGCGAGAGGCGCCCCGATCCCCTCTCCTCGCAGACGCGGTCCAACGCGTGCTGCGCGCCTGTTGAGCAGCATGCCAGCCCCCGTCTATCCGCGCTTGGCGCGTAGGCGGGGTGAGGAGGGGGTCGCCAACGTTCGTTTGGAGATCCACACGGACGGGCGAATTGGCCGAGTGGAGTTGGCCAAGAGCAGTGGATCGGCGCTGCTGGATGCCGCCGCTCTCCGCGCCGTACGGCGTTGGCGCTTTGCTCCCTCTGTCTATCAAGGCCGGGCCATTAGCGGCTGGGTGCGCGTCCCGGTGCGTTTCGCGCTCCGTCATCGAGCGCATCAGCCAAGAGAGTGGTAGAGTGACCCAAGCAGACCCGAGGCGAGGTCCAAAAAGGTGTTGGCAGCCACTCTCCGTTCTACCTCCTTCGTTGCGCTCATCGCGTTGGGCGTGCCCTTTGCGGCTGGGTGCGGTGTGGAGCATCTCACACCCCTCGGGGAGTGGGAGTATCGTTGGGATGTAAGCGGCACCCAAGGTTCAACGCAAGAAGGTGAGTGGCTCCCTCTCGAAACTCTCGAGGCCCCTCGCTTTCAGGCCCTCAACCCACCAAACCACGATGACCACCAGTTGCTTTGGCTGCGGGCGCGCTTGCCACGCTTCGCGACGGCCGACCCTGTGCTCTATATCGGGGCGATACGCCATGCGGGGGAGGTCTATCTAGGCGCTGACCCCGTGTATCGCTATCGGCAGGTGGGGCAGCTTCACGCCGGACGTTTTCGCGGCCATCGCTGGCATATGGTGACGTTGCCTGCTGAGGCGGCGGGCCAGCGCGTTCGCTTTCGCGTCTACTCAGAGCGGCCCGAGAGCATCGGGCTTGCGCGTGTGGGTGTTGGATCACGAGAGGGTTGCATCCGCACCATGGTACGAGATGGTGTGCATTTCGTCGTGTTGGGCATCCTCTTCCTGCTCATTGGTGCTTTTGCCTTCATCTCCTTCGCATTGCGACGACATGCCCACGTCTATTTTGCCTTTGGTTTGATCTCCGTCGCCACTGGCTTGATGACGTTGTTGGACAATCGTATCGCTCAACTTTTCGTTGAGCATTCCACCGCATCCTACACGCTTTACTGCGCGGCGCCTTTCGTTGCCGCCATCGGCAGCTGTCTGCTCTATGCCTGCGTCTTTCCGCAGCGGACACACCTTGCCGTGCAGCGTTTGTGGGTTCCTCTTGTCGTGGTCATGGTGGTGCGTGTGTTCTTTGTGGTCACCGAGTGGCTCCCCGCGGCGACGGATTATGTGGCGGAGATTGTGGCCGCTGTGATGATCGCCATCACCATGCTCGTGTTGGTCCTCTCGGCCCTGTGCCGGGGGCTCAGCGGAGATCGTGAGGCGCGGCTCTTTGCAGGCGGCTTCGCGTTCTTCGGCCTGCTCTTGCTCTATGAGATTGGCGATGTGGATGGGCTGCTGTCCATGCCGGCGGATATCTATCCCTGGGGAATGCTGCTCTTTGTGCTGGTGGTGGGTTTCATTCTGGAGCGCCGCTATCAGGCCTACAGCGTTGAGTTGGAGCGGAATAACAGGCGGCTGGAGGAGTATAGCCAAACGCTGGAGCAGAAGGTCACGGCGCGCACACGTGACCTCGATAGCAAGAATCAACAGCTCGAAGCGCTGAACGAGGACCTGGAGTGTTTGGTCTCGTCGCGCACGCGTCAGCTGGTGGAGCAAGAGAAGACAGCAGTGATCGGTCGCATGATGCAGGGAGTCGCGCATAATCTGCGAACCCCTCTCTCGGTGATCAAGAGCGCAAACCAGCTGCTGGAGCGTAAGATCGAGCGTGTCCTCGCCGATGATAGCGCGTCTGCGCTGGCCAATAAGGCGCGGCTCTTGCTCGAGGGGAGCAATAAGGACAGCGTCCTGGTGGACAAAGCCCAACGTCAGATCGTGGGGATTGTTGACAACTTGATGCAGAAGAGTCGGCGCGACCATGGGGTCGAGACGGCGAGCGTTGATATCAATGAGCTGATGAACCACGAGATGGAGTTCTTCCATGGCAACCCTCAATTCAAGCATGACGTTGAAAAGCAGCTGGAGTTCGACGCGATGCTGCCAGCGTTGGAGCTGATCCCTTCCCATTTGACGCAGGTCATCGAGAACCTCGTCTCCAACGCCCTCGATGCGATGTGGGGGCGGCCGACCCAGACACTCGTGTTGCGCACTCGACAAGACGCAACACATGTCTACATCGAAGTGCAGGACAACGGCGTGGGCATCTCTGCCGAGGACAGAGCACGCATCTTCGACCCCTTCTATTCCACCAAGCCCACCACAGAGGAGGCTACGGAGGGAGTACCAACGGGCACGGGCTTGGGGTTGCCCGTCTGTCTTGATCTCCTGCGCTCTTTAGGGGGGGAGTTGCGTGTGGAGAGCGTGGAGACCGAGGGCAGCACCTTCACTGTCGTGCTGCCCAAAGAGCCGGTTTCGTCGGGTGAGGTCACCCGTAAGGGCTGAGACATTTTTTGGGTTTTCAGGCTTAGAATAGGGTGCAACACTCCATCGTTGCTACCCTTGGGGGGGCGCTGCGAGGGGGTATTTCAGTGTTCAAAGAGGATCGGACGGAGACGCGGTTTCGGTGGGAGGATATCGGGGATGTCACTATGGGACGTCCTACCCTCGGCGGGTCGGTGCCTGTGGAGGCCTACCGACTGATGAAATATGCTCTGCGCGATGTGTTGATCGCGGAGTTCGATCCCTATCGCGCATCCGATTTTCTTTCCCGGGCAGGACGTCGAGCAGGGCGTGAACTATGTCGGCAATACCTCGACGCCGACCAGGATATCGAGGATTTTCTCGAAGAGCTGGGTGAACGCATGATCCAGCTCAAGATGGGCATCCTCGTCATCGAGAAGCTCGACCGGATCAGTATGGACATGGTGCTCACTGTGGCTGAGGACCTTGACTGCTCTGGCCTTCCCAACTCGGACGAGACGGTCTGTGCCTTTGATGAGGGGCTCTTCTCTGGAGTGCTCGAGGAATATGCGGGGCAGAGCTTCGTAGTCAAAGAGGTTGACTGTTGGGCCAATGGTGACCATGTCTGCCGCTTCGCCATTTACGCGGCTGGCTGAGCATCTCTTTTCCTCCTTTTTCTCAAATAAAGAAGCGGATCATGGGGGCTACTGGTCTCCGAATATCGATGTTTTTTGCAACAGAACCGAACTCCCCACGGTGGCCGTAAAATCGCACATCCCTTGAATTCAGGGGCTTAGTGGAGTGCGGCGCGCATGGTGGGGTGGTCTAAAATTTGCAGTCCCACGACCGCCCGCCCTAGGCGGAGTTTACGGAACCAGCATGCTGCCAGCACCACATCGCATTTCTGCCTCTGCTCTGGCGTCCTCTTCTCTGGCCTTGGTTGGCTTGGTTGGTGTCTGTGCTTGCGCGCCAAACGTCAACGAGCATACATGGCGCTGTGCCACCGCGGCGGACTGTGCTGAGGGTTACCAATGCGATCGCCTGCAGGGTGTTTGCGTGGTGGCTTACA
>JAFCZD010000490.1 GCA_019314525.1 Deltaproteobacteria bacterium | reverse complement strand
GCCTATAGGGAGATTGAGGCGCTCTACTTCCAAGACAAGGCGGCGGCCCGGCTGAAGTTGGATGAGATTCAGCCTCGTGGGGGCGCGCCTGGTGGGGCACGGCCGTTGAAGTGAACTTTGTAAGTGCTTTCCTTGGAGGTCGGCCCTCCCTAAGTTGCCACTCATAAGCCTTCGGGATCAAGTTTGGCGATGAGATCGAATGGAGAGCTGCGAGCGAGGGAAATACCAAAAATGGGCTGGCCCAGGGGTGCATGACGGCACAGAAGGGTCGAGAAACGTATGCGAGCGGCGTTCAGCTGAATCACGCGGCTCGGTCCCCAGAGCCGGCGGATCACTTGCCCTGTTTTCTTTGTTCCAGTAGCTGCGTCAGATTGGCGAAAGGATTATGGGTCATGGATGGCTTCGAGCCTCCGCTGGCGCCAGGTTTTTCCTCGGCATAATGCTCAGCATCGGCCAGGCGGCCGTGCTCGTTTTCGTGGCAGTAGGTGCACAGAAGCTCCCAATTGCTGCCGTCCGGTGGGTTATTGTCGTGGTTGTGATCCAGATGGTGCACGGTGAGTTCGTGGATTTTGCGCAGCGAAAATTCTCGCGTACAGCGGGCGCAGACCCAGGGGAAGAGCTTTAGCGCTCGCTCCCGATAGCCCCGTTGGTATCGCCTACCTTCGGCGAGGATCCGTGCGGTAGCATCAGTCTCCGCGTCCCTGTTCTTTGCTGGCATCCTGGCACCTTTCCGTGGGGGTGAATCTGTCTGGTCAGGAAGTAATTGTAGCAAGCTCGGCGATGATTGTGGCGAACGTCGTGCTTCACTCTGACATTGGGGAGCGAGGAGCCAGGTTCAGCAGGCGAGGAGGCTTTTCGGCGTTTTGCGAGAGGGCACTACTCCCAGGCGAGATAGGGATAGCCATCGTTGACCACAGCGTCGAGCTTCCAGATCTTGGCGAAGCCATCCCAGCCCCACACCTCCTCGAAGCCAAATTTGGAGGAATAAGTATTGACGTCTTTCATTTCGGCGGTGGTTTTCCCCACACCTTTGGCGCTTGTGCTCTGACCGGTCGTGCTCATATCCCAGAAGATGTCGTTCCATGTGGCTGCGGAGAGGGCGAAACTCGTGATGCCGCCGCTGTGGGGACCTGTCTGAGAGGAAACCTCCGCAGTTGTGATACACGACGTCATGAATCCCCTCCACTCCACTCCAGCGATCCCTGCGACAAAATCATCCGCGGTGACCTTTCCTCTTGTATAGGAATTTGAGATTTGTCCTGAACGGCTGTAGCCCACCAAACCGCCGGCGAAGTTGTCCAAGGCTTGCACCTCCCCCTTGAAGAAGCAGCGGTCGATAGATACTTGGCCTTTCCTCCCCACGAGGCCACCGACGTAGCTGTTGCCCTGGACCTTGGCGTTGGACACTCCAAGGTTTGCGAGTTTCACCCCGAAATCCGAAAGCCCCGATATTAGTTCCATGAACGCAAAGAGGCCCACATGGGATTCGTCTGGTCGCTGAATAACCATGTTGCGAATCATGTGATTCTTGCCATCAAAGATACCGGCAAAAGGGATGCCTCTTCGCCCAATGATTTGTGCTGGACCACCGCCTTTGAAATCGATATCGGCGGTCATATTGAAGACGGCATTCATATAGCGTGGGTTGTATCCGATAGAGTTGAGGTCTGTTACCGACGTGATGAGGTAGGGGGATTGCTGGGTGCCTTCCCCAGAAAAGGGGGCGGTTGTTGTTTCTGCGTGCTGGAACCAGAGGGAGGGGTAGCTCCCCGCCGCTATGAACCAGAGATCGTTGCCGCCATCGCCGGGGCCGATGAAGTCCCATTGGGCGCCGTTGAAGGTACTTTGGGTCTTCATGGGGGCCGTTGTAAGGCCGCGCGCATCGTCGCACGTTGCGGCCACGTTGCCACACATGGTGGCCTGGCCAGAGGCGGACGTATCCCAAAAGGATCGATAGACCTCACTCTTGTCGTTGAGACCCACGAGACCGCCGGATGCATTGACATTGGGCACTGATGAAGCTGCCCAAGAGAAATCGATGACGGATGGTATGGGGAACTCCTTGTTGATGTCGTCCTTGTTGGTGACGAGGCGCAAGATGCCCACTAGGCCCCCAACGTTGCTGCCAGCCGAAACCGTACCCTGAGCGTAGGCGTGCTCGATCCAGCTTCCCTCCGCCAACCCCACCAAGCCGCCCACCGCGCTGCCCTTGGCGGTCACGTGATTGAGCGCGTAGGAGGCTGAAATGGACGCTAGGCTACTCCAGCCCACGAGCCCACCGACGTTGGTGGTACCCGTGACGTTTCCCTTGGCCCAGGATTGGAAGATGAACGTCTGATCGAAACCGTTGAGATAACCCACCAAGCCGCCTATGTGTTCGTCACCGCTGACAGCGCCGGTGGCGTAGCTGCGGAGGATATCGGAACTCCATGATTCCCCCGCGAGACCACCGACCTTCTGCTTGCCCGACACCGCGCCCGTCGCGTAGCAGTCGATCATGGGAGAGGTGATGGCCAGGCCAAAAAGCCCGCCGACGACCTTCTCGCCCTGGACTCGTCCCGTGGCATGGCTTCGGTAGACCCTGCAACCTCCTGAAGAGCCCCCCACTAGGCCGCCAACGTTGACGCTCCCGATGACGTCACCGGTTGCATAGGAGTCCCAGACGTCGCCGGCCAGACACGAGCCCAAGATGCCCCCAGCATCCGACGACGCCGCGGTGACCTTCCCTGTGGCGTGGGAGTTCTTGATCGACGTCCTGTGCTGCTCTCCGACGAGGCCTCCGACGCGCCTATCCCCGCTCACGGTGGCCGATGAATCGCAGGCCTCAATCTTCGCACTAGATATACCGATGAGCCCGCCCACACTTCGCGTGCCTTGTACAGAACCGCCTCTGACCGAGCAGTTTGTGAGATTTCCCTCATATATTTGGCCGACCAAGGCGCCGACTGAGTTCGCGGCGGGGTCAAGGGATATCACGGTTGGATTGATGAGGGTCAGGTCCATAATATTCCCATCGACATGTCCGAAGAGCCCAACGGCATAGGCGGACGAGGTGCAGGAAAAATTCGAGATGCTGTGGCTCAGTCCGTCGAAGGAACCGGTGAAGCGCGTGCCCGAAGACGGGTCGCCAATGACCTTGTATTGGGTGGCGCCGACCGTGGCGAGATCAAGGTCTGCGCCCAGGGCGAAATGCTTGTCCCAGTCCGGGGGGCGGTTGCCGATCTCGAGGAATTGGGCCACAGAGCAGATCACAAAGGGATCCTCGATGGAGCCGACTCCTCCGGCATAAGGGGCCAGTGCCGCGGTGCTCGCTGTGCAGGAGACGCAGCCTTCATCCGTGACGCCATCACAGTCATTGTCTTTGCCGTCACATTGATTGAGTTCTGTTTGAAGATAGTCGGGGCCGTAGGAGTTCGAATCGCAGGGTAGCCAACCCCCGCTGCCGCAGGTCTGTTTGGCGCCTGCACAGACGCCCCGCGTTAGGGCGCAAGCGGGAGGCTCGAGATCCTCATCCCGCAGGCCATCGCAGTCGTTATCCTCGCCATCACAGGTGCTCTCGGTGGTTTGGTAGTCCTGGCCGTAATCGCAGGGGAGCCAGCCCTCCGTACCCGCGCAGATGGCTGTCCTGCCAGAACACACACCCTCGGTGAGTGCGCAGGCCGGTGGTGTCAGCCCGTCATCTGTGGACCCATTGCAATCGTCGTCGACGCCATTGCAGGTCTCTGAGCTGGGGCCGTTGGCGTTGGTGCAGGCCCCCCAGGTGCCATCAGCGAGACACAGCTGCTCTCCTGCAGTGCAAGCGCCGACGGTGGCCCCGCAGCTTTGGGTCGCCTTGGGGATGCATCGGCATCCCTCATCGATATCTAGATCGCAATCGTCGTCTACACCATTGCAGACTTCCTCGGCCTTGGGATGAATCGCGGGGTTGTTGTCATTGCAGTCCAGGCCCGCGCTGCAGTGTTCTCCAAAGCCGTCTTCATCGTGATCCATGCAGACCAAGACGCTATCGGCGCTTGGAGCATCGGGCGAGTTCACACTGATCTCGTAGCCGAGATCGGCGACAGGAGGTTCATTGCCGTCGCCGATGGCGTTGGGACTCGATAGGGTGGAATCTCCGCATCCTATGGTGATTGTCATCATGCAGCAGAGGAGGGACCCAGATGTCGATAGCCAGGGTCTGGAATTTCCGGCGCTCATGGAGTGCTCCATCTTTTCATTGGTGTGGTCTGCCTCGGAGACAGCAAAAATGGGACCAAACCTGATTCTCTGGCCTAAACCCTCGGTTTTACTGCTAGCAGAAGGGGTCTACCCGAAAGGCGTCCCTGAAGGAGGGGCGGGGCTTAGGTCTATACCGACTGAAATGTGGTCACTTTGGTTGTCACCCTAAGGCAAAGACGTCGCAGGGGCGGACCCTTATTTGGCGTGATGGATGAAAATATGGGGCAAGAACATGCGTGGCATGCATGAAAGATGGTTGAATAATCTGCCAGGGATGCATAAAACAGGGTGCAATAATCGTCTTGTCGTGTGTGATTTTGCCTCATATAATAGTGCATGCTCAGGTCTCAAGAACAATATCTCACTGAATGGATGGCGAAGAGCCCGCGCAAGCCGCTGGTCAT
>JAFCZD010000489.1 GCA_019314525.1 Deltaproteobacteria bacterium | reverse complement strand
GCTGGCGATGGTGGCGGCGATCAAGGGGTATCGCATCCTCTTGGCGATGTCCGAGGCTGTAAGCCTCGAGCGCCGCAAGATCCTCGCTGCTCTCGGCGCGGAGTTCTTACTCACACCCCCTGACCTTGGCACCGACGGGGCCATTGAGATGGTCTACGAGATGGCCGCCGAGGAGCCCGACCGCTACCACCTCACGGACCAATACAATAACCCTGGAAATATTGAGGCTCACTACCATGGCACGAGCCGCGAGATTTGGGAGCAGACTGGGGGCAAGCTGACGCATTTCGTCGCCAGCCTCGGTACCACGGGCACGGTGATGGGCAACGGAAAGCGTCTACACGAGCTCGACTCGGCGATTCGGGTGATCGCCGTGGAGCCTCACCTTGGCCATCGCATCCAAGGCCTCAAGAATATGAAGGAGGCCTACCAGCCGGGCATCTTCAACCCAGCCATCTACGACGAGAAGGTGAACGTCGACGACGACGCAGCCTATGAGACGGCGCGGGAGATCGCACGCAAAGAGGGGATCTTGGTGGGCATGAGCTCTGGCGCGGCGATGTGGCAGGCCATGGAGCTTGCCCGCGGGCTCGACTCAGGGCGCATCGTGGTGATGCTCCCCGATGGGGGTGAGCGCTACCTCTCCACCTCGCTCTTTCAGGTGGTCGCCGACGTTGAACCTCCGGAGACGCACCTGCGCTTCCTCGACTCCTTCACGCGCAAGCTGGAGCCCTTTGTTCCGATTAAGCGCGAGGAAGTGACGATGTATACCTGCGGCCCCACGGTGCACGCCGTGCCGCATATCGGTCTCTATCGGCGCGTCGTCGTCGCAGACTTGGTCCGGCGCACGGTGGAGCTTTCGGGTTATCCCGTCAAGCACGTGATGAACATCACCGACGTTGACGACCGCACCATCGACGCCGCGGAGGAGGCGGGTAAGCCCCTGATGGAGCTCACCGAAGAGGTGCGGGTGGCTTTTATGGCCGACCTCGAGACCCTGCGCGTGAAGCACGCCGCGCATTACCCCCAGGCGTCGGCCCACATCAACGACATGGTGGATTTGACGAGCAAGCTGGTGGACCGCGGCTTCGCCTATGAGAAGCTCAAGTCGGTTTACTTCGACATCGGAAAATTCAGTGACTATGGCAAGCTCTCGGGCATGGACCTGGAGAAGGTTCAGCTGGGGGCGACGGTGGATCTCGACCGCTACGAGAAGGACGATCCCCGCGACTTCACCCTCTTCAAGCGCTCTACCTTGGGTGAGATCAAAAAGGGGCTTGGCCACCGCACGCATTGGGGCAGCGTGCGCCCAGGCTGGCATATCGAGTGTGCGGCGATGGCCATGGCGCATCTGGGGGAGGAAGTGGATATTCACGTGGGCGGAGTCGACCTGATCTTTCCTCACCACGAAAACGAGATCGCGATCTGCCAGTCTCTTACGGGGAAACGCCCAGCGCATACCTGGATACACAGCGGGTTGGTGACGGTGGATCGGGGCAAGATGTCGCGCGCCGCAGGCAACGCGGTGACGGTGCAAGACCTGCTCGAGCGGGGCTACACCGGACGCCAGGTGCGTCACTTCCTCCTCTCCACACACTACCGTCAGCCCCTGCGCTTTTCTTATGCGGCGCTGGATGCGGCGTGTGAGGCCCTCAATCGCCTTGACGAGTGTGTGCGAAACTTGAGGGCCCTGACCAAGGGTTCGTCTTATGAAGATATCGAGCGCTATGTTGGGGACTTCGAGCACGCGTTCTCCCAGGCGCTCTTCGACGATCTCAACGTGTCGGCGGCCTTCGCTGCGCTCTTTCAGCTTGTCCGCTGCGTCAACCGTCGGCTCGCCCAGGGGCGCCTGGGCAAGAGCGACGCAGATCGCGTGCTCGAAGCGCTGTATCGCGTGGACGCGGTGCTGGCGCTGATGCCAGGTGAGGAGGCGATGGACGATCAACACGTCGCCGCGCTGGTGCGAGAGCGGGAGGCAGCGCGAGAGGTGGGGGATTACGCCCGCGCCGATGCCCTGCGCGCCGAAATTACCGCCCAGGGTGTGTTGGTGGAGGATACCCCCCAGGGGCCGCGCTACCGCCGTCAATCTAACTGACCCACGGACGTCATTCGACATCATTCGACGTAATCCGATGTAATCCGACGTACACGCGGCATTCAAAAGCGTTGCGCCTTCCGTTATGATCCGAGCATTGTCTCTCGATGATGCAAACCTGAAGGTCGTCTGCCCTCGCTGCCACGCGGAGTATCCCGCAAGTGAAGAGTTCTGCCTCGAGGATGGGGCGGCGCTCTGCGACCTTGAGGACCTGGCGCGTATTGGCACCTTCTTTTCCAACTACGAGCTCACGGGCATTATCGGTGTGGGGGGCATGGGGGTGGTCTACAAGGGCGTGCACAGCGCGCTGAAGAAGACCTTCGCCATCAAGGTGCTCAACGAGCAGTACGGCAAGCGCACGTCGGCTTACCAGGAGATGCTGCGTGAGGCCCAGGCCGCCAGCCGCATTCGCCATCCGCATATCGTGAACGTGACGGATTTCGGCATCAGCGACGATGGCGCAGCCTACCTGGTGATGGAGTACCTCGAAGGCACCTCCCTCGGCAGCATCTTGCAGCAGGAGGCGCGCTTGCCCGTGGCCAAGGCCGCGGTGATCATTCGTCAGGTGGCCGACGCCCTCGACGCCGCCCACCAGGAAGGGATCATCCATCGCGATCTCAAGCCTGAGAACGTTTTTTTGGTGCGACAGCCCGACACACCAGGCCATCGTAGCCAGGATTTGCCCGTGGGTGAGCGGACTCCGCTCTCGGTGAAGTTGCTCGACTTCGGCTTGGCGAAGGTGCAGGACCAGGCCCCCTCCACCCGTACACGGGCGGGCATGATCGCTGGCACGCCTTACTACATGTCACCCGAGCAGGTCCGAAACCATCCGGTGGATCCCCGCAGCGATATCTATTCGCTGGGGGTGCTTTTTTATCACATGGTCACGGGGGTGATGCCCTTCAGCGGCACCTCGAATATCGAGATCATGATGGCCCACGTCTCACAGCCCGTGACGCCACCTTGTCATCGCTATGGCAAGGTGGATGCTGTTACCAATGACGTGATTCTGCGCTGCATGGCCAAACAGCCGGCCCAGCGCTATCAGAATATTGGCGAACTCTATGTTGATCTGGAGCGCTGCGGTGGTGGTGTGCTCTCGCCGCTGTCCAGCGCGGATGTGCCCATTCCGCATCTACCGCTGACATCGAGGGTCGAGCACGATCAGCTGACCGTCTCTTCTGAGTTGGCCGGGAAGGTGCTCGGGCTCAAGGCTCCCGACGAAGTGTCTCCCGCTCAGCAGCCCCCGACGAGCAGCAAGACCGTGCCTGTTCAAGCGTCGCCTGCTCCTCCGACGGTCTCTTCGGAGATCCCACAGAAGGCTCTCGAGCGCGCCGCTACCCCTGAGCTATCTGACCTGGAGGCATCTGACCTGCCCGAGGTTTCGCCCTCGCCGATCTCGAGCGAGGGTGCCGCCCAGGAGGAGGTCTCAGGGGAGATTCCAGAGCCCATCTTCGAGCAGCCCTCCGGTGATGTAGACAATGACCACTTGGTGGTGGTCAGCGACGAAGATCTCGTGGGGGACGAGGAGGAGTTCACCGACCCCATCATTCGCTTGCCTGTTGCTCCGGCGCCTTCTAGGGGTCGCGGCTTGCTCATGGCAGGCGTTGTGGCGGGCTTGGCGCTCACGGGGGGAGTCGCCTTTTTTGCTCTTAAAGAAGATTCTGTGCCCATCGAAGCGCCGGTGCCTAGGGCACCTGCCCCAGTGTTGGTTCAGGTGGGTCTCGAGGGCTTGCCTACTGGCGCCGAGGTTTGGCTTGATGGCGAGAAGGTGACGCCACCTTTGCGCCTCGAACGCTCCAAACGTCGGCATTTCTTGCGGGTGGCGGCTACGGGCTTTGTGGCGCAAGAGAAGCATTTTGTAGCCAAAGCGAATATGCAGTTCATGTTCAACCTTCAGGTGCTGCCCAAGGCGAAGGCGCCTGAGGCGGTGGCTTCGGTGAAGAAACCTCCGCGGAAGCGTGTGCGGCGCCTCACGGCACGTGTGCGCCGGCCGAAGAAGCCTGAGCCAAAGAAGCCCGAGCCGAGGAAACCCGAGCCGAAGAAGCCTGAGCCAAAGAAGCCCGAGCCAAAGAAGCCCGAGCCGAAGAAGCCCGAGCCGAAGAAGCCCGAGCCGAAGAAGCCCGAGCCGAAGAAGCCCGAGCCTGAACCGAAGAAAACGAAGAGCCCGCCCGCCAAAACAAAAAAGGGCTATAATGATTGGGTGATGGACCCCTTCACCGGGAAAAAGAAATGACGGCTTGTCGTGCGTTGCTCTCCTTCGTGCTTGGCGTGAGCTTCACGCTCTGTTTTGCACCCAGCTCGGCGAGGGCCGAGGGGGATGAGGACGCGGCGACGGCCGCGGCGAAGCAGCACAATATTCAGGCGAAGAAGCTCTTTAACCTTGGCCTCTTCAAAGAGGCGGCGGTGGAGTACGAAAAAGGCGTACAAGGCCAAGGCTGTGCCGGCGTTCCTCTTTAACCTGGCACAGTGTTATAAGCGCATGGGCCGAGAAGAGCAGCTGCAGCGCGCGATCTTCTATTTCAAGGGTTACCTGAAGAACGAGCCCTTCTCGCCTATGGGCGCGCATATCGAAAAAGAGATCAAGAACATCGAGCAGGAGATTGCCGAGCTGCGCAAGCCACCCCCCTTCTACAAGAAGTGGTGGTTTTGGAGCATCGTGGGTGGGGTGGTGGTGAGTGGCGCCGTGGCGGGTATTACGGCGGTGGCGCTGACGCCTGAGGATCAGCAGGCCGTCGTC
>JAFCZD010000099.1 GCA_019314525.1 Deltaproteobacteria bacterium | reverse complement strand
CAAGACAAGATCAGCAGAAGCAGGGCAGGGTGTTTGTGCACGGCGCCTCCAAGAGTGAGCGGACTCACTCTCAGTGTACACCCGCAGGCAGGCCGAGGATATGTATGCGCATGTACGCAGGTTTCTACAACGGGCCCCCTTGGGGCTTGTCCTTTGCGGCTTCAGGTCGTCTTCGGGTGCTTTGATTCCTGACACATCCGAGCAAGAGTATGCCGCAAAAAAGCCACAGGGATCTGCTCACTTGAGGCTTTGCGATATTGCAGTTGCACCCACCATCGAGCTCTCCACGACTACTTTGAGACATCGCGCTGTCTGTCGCGGGCGCTGTTGCGCTGTCTGTCGCGGGCGCTGTTGCGCTGTCTGTCGCGGGCGCTGTTCCGCTGTCTGTCGCGGGCGCTGTTCCGCTGTCTGGAGCCTGTGTGGCACTGACCATCTCGTACGCGCCGACGTCTGGGGCTCTGCCGTGGTATGCGAGGCTGACACCTTGTCCTGTGACCCATGTCAGGGCGTTTTCTACGACCAAGATGTGTTTTACGTAGTCCACGCTGACGATCCTCGACGTTGCGGTCTGCCCTTCTATCTGGACAGCATCCCCAAGAGCGACGCCATAGCCATCGTAGAAGTACCTGGAGTCTTTCACCGGAATGTTGACACCAGCACCCGATGTGACAACGGAGGTGAGAAACGCGCCAGCATCAACGCAAGGAGAGCTGGCTTTGAGTGCGAAATCGAAAGCTGACGAGTCCCCCACAGGCCGCGACGGGACCTTCACAAATTGAGGGTCTCCGATGTTCGCGTGGTAGTCACCTTTTACAAGGAGTCTCCATGGCTCTAAGTCGATCTCTGACCAGTCATGTGTATCCTTGTAGTGGATAAGATGCGTCTCACGGTAGGTGTTGTAGTAGAAGTTGTGTTCGATGTTTACGGGGCCGCTCGCTTTCATTTCTCCTAAAGGATGATCACCAACGATGTTGTTCTTCACCACGCTCGCTGGGCCCACTGGCATGCCAACGAAGTAGGGCTTCCTTGTTTCGCGGTAGGTGCTGTGGGGCCCATCGTAGTCGCGGTCATTTCCCACGATGGTGTTGTTGTAGACCATCCATCCAGGATCGGTCGCGGTCATCCCGCCCAGATTGTCGTAGATGATATTGTTACGGATGATGACGTCCCGGCTGCTGGCGCCCGCTCCATGCATGATCCCGCCCAGCCCGCCAAAGCGGTCTGCATAGTCGAGGCTGTAGTTATTGATAACGCCGAACCCATCATTGTTCCCCGTGTTGCCGTAGATGATATTGCCTTCCACCACGATGTTTGAGGTGCCTTTGAGATCGATGCCATTTTCTGCGTTGTTGAAGATGATGTTGTTGCGAATGATCGTACCCCGATTCGAGGTGTCTGTTTTCGGGTCAGTCGCGTCATAGTTTGCATTAAACTGGACGCCGTCGGAGATGACGCTCCCGCCTAGGAGATTGCCTTCGATGAGCGTCCCAACGAGCACGCCCTTCCCACTTCCATGGTGAATGCAGTCCTGGTATGGGCCAATGATGCGATTGCGAATGACTCGAGTAAACCGTGGCGCTTTGCTCAGGTGAATCCCAATCTTTGTCATATTTTCGATGGTATTCCCCTGGACAAGATTGTGGTGCGCCCCGCTTGCGACCACGATCCCGGTCTCTCGGTAGACCACGTCCTCTCTCTTTGTCATCAGCGGGATCTTGTCGGGACTGGAGATGCTGCAATCCAGAATCTCATTGTGATGAGCATCCTCATAGAGGATCGCGACCACAAAGGACTGTCCTGGTGTTGAGCGTTGTGCGTGAACCATGTGCAGCCCCTTGATGACGATATACGCTGTGGCTCTCAGGTCCGCTACATCATCAAGGGCGGAGTTTCCCGTCACCTTGGGTAGCTCGTCAGCGAAGTTCTCATAAGTGATCTTCTTTCCGGCCTCTCCCGACCGGGCTGGTTTGATCACCTCTGAGTACCACCCATCGCGAATTTGCACCGTATCTCCAGGTTGCAGGGTCACGTTTGCCTTGGCGATGGTCCTCCATGGCTCGGAGACGGTGCCCGCGTTGGCGTCGTTTCCGTTGGGGGCAACGATATAGGTTCTGGCGAGGGCATTTGTGGTGAAGAGTAGAACCATCAGACCGGCACCAGCCCTGCCGAACGAAGGGCCTGGTGCATGCTGGTGTACTTTGTCCATTCTCTCTCCTCGGGTTGAAGGTGTTGGGATGAGAATCAAAGCAAATGGCGCGCCAATTAAAGGGGGGAGGTTCAAAGATTCCAGGGTGAATTCTCACCGGGTTATCATTTCCGCCGACGTTATCTAGGACGAGCTGTTCTCCCACTGCTGGTTTGTATTACATTTGGTCTACGTTCTCGTCGGGGATTGAACGTCAGCCGCAGAGCTGTACTTAGGGTGGAGGAGAACAAGTTTATGGGAATGCTCAAGGGAGCTTGTGTGTGTGTGTGCTTCATCGGTCTCAACGCGTGCACCCGTGTTGACTCAGGATTTAGAGCCCCTGGCGACTTGTCTCTCATCAACGACGTGGACCTCGACCTGGGCCTCGACATGGACCTTGACCTAGGCCTCGACATGCTGCCTTCGTGGCCAACCTTCACGACGCCTGTGCTTTTCAATGATCTGAACACGGATGCTAACGAGCACGGCCCTCACTTGTCTACCGATGGGCTCCGGCTCTACTTCACCGTGAGCCACGGCGGAGGGGACGAGGACCTTCATCTGTCCACCCGCGGCACCCTTGGCGCCCCCTTCGGCCCTCCAGTCGCTTTGTTGGGTGTCAACTTGCCCAGTGCAGCCGATCGCGACATATCCCTGACCCATGATGAACTGTGGATGGTGATGGAGCGCCAAGAAGAAGGGGATGTGCGACGTCTCTTCTGGAGCTCACGTGAGACTGTAGATCAGGCTTTCGCCACACCGCAGCCGTTGATGATCGATGATGATGATCGTGGGCATGATCCCTTCATCTCCCCGGATGGCTTGACGCTGGTCTTTGCCGCAGACCGGGGCGAGGTCGGCAATACAGACCTCTACCTGGCTCAGCGAATGACCATAGCGGCGCCCTTCAGTGGAGCACGTCTCATCCAAAACGCGAACTCTGAGGCTGCTGAGACGGGGCCTATGTTCGTGGGGTCATGGCTTCTTTTCTCATCAAATCGACCAGGCTGCGTCCAAGGCAAAGACCTCTTCATCGCCACATTGGATCTTGAACACGCACAGACCGATGAGCCACGTTGTGCAGGTGTCTCCTCAATCGAGCAGGACGAAGACCCCTTCCTTCATCTTGGCACACACGTGTTGATCTTCTCGAAGGGCACTGAGATGTGGGTCTCGAGCTTCTGAGCTACTTGCCATAGTTGTAGCGGCGGTAACCCTTTTCATAGAGGCGGATCAGGATCTGGTTGTCGAGGCGGTTGATGGGGGTCTTACGGGGGCCGATGTCTTTGGGGAAGACAAAGAGGCTCGGGAGCAGCGCCTGGGTCAGATAACGTGTCTTTTTCGGCAGGCGGATCCGTGCAGGGTCAAGGGGCTGCAGCGACGCCATCACGAAGCCCCACTCGCCAAAAGAGGGCACGCTGGCGCGGTAGGGGAGCACACGCAACGTGGGCCCGCCGGAGGCGATGTCAGCGGCAGCGATGGTGTTGGTGATGCACCAAAAAGCGGCGGTGGCGTAAAAGGGGCTCGTGGCCTGGGTCACCATGGCGCCTGTGGGCGAGAGGTGCTTGGCGACGAGGCGGTAGAAGCTGCGCGAGTAGAGCTTTCCAAGGGAGGTGTTGTTGGGGTCTGGTAGGTCAATGATCACCACGTCGTAGTGCTCATCGCTCGTTTCAAGGAACTTCTGCGCATCAGCGTTGAAGATCTTCACGCGCTTGTCTGCCAGCGCGTTCTCGTTGATCTGCTTTAGGGGCCCAATGGTGGAGAAGATGCGTGTCATCTCGGGATCGAGGTCCACCAGGTGGATCATCTTGACCTGGGGGTGTTTGACGATCTCGCGGATCCCAAGGCCATCACCGCCACCAAGGACGAGCACCTTGCGGGCGTTGGGGACCATGCCCATCACCGGGTGGACCAGCGCCTCGTGGTAGCGGAACTCGTCCACTGTGGAAAATTGAATATTGCCGTTGATGAAGAGTCGGATGTCGTTGCGCCAGCGGGTGACCACCAGCCGCTGGAAGGGTGTCGTCTTGGTGTAGATGATCGTGTCGTCGTAGAGCACATCCTCCAGCAGGCGTGTGGTCTTCCCTGCGGTGAGGAGTCCAGCGGTGAGGATGATCCCAGTGACGGCCGCCAAGCTACGCAGGCGCAGCAGGCCAGGCAATTGATGCCGGAAGACGTGCATGCCCATCAACGCCACGGCGACATTGAACAGACCAAAGAGGAAGCCTGTGCGCACCATGCCCAATTTGGGGACCAGCACCATCGGGAAGAGCAGAGAGGCAGCCAACGCTCCGAGGTAGTCAACCGAGAGCACATTTCCCAGGGCAGCTTTCAGCGAAAACTCAGCACGTAGAATGCGTACGAGGAGGGGGATTTCGAGCCCCACCAACGTGCCCACCACCAGGCTCAAGCCCACCAAGAGTGGCATGAAGATGCCAAGGAGGGCGAAGGAAGAAAAGAGCAGCATGGGTAACGCGCCGCCAATGAGGCCAACCCAGATCTCCACGACGATGAAGGTGCGGATCAGGTTGCTGGTGACATAGCGCGAGAGGAAGCTGCCGATGCCCATGGCTGAGAGGAAGAGCCCGATCACCAGCGAGAATTGGGCCACCGAGTTGCCCATCAGATAGCTGGAGAGGCTCGCCGCCAGGAGCTCATAGATCAGGCCACAGGTGGCGATGACGAAGATCGAGAGCAACAGGAGGGGCGCTGAACCGGCACGGGATGGGACGCTGCCCGCTGAAGAGTCGGTGGAGTCAGCGGGGGAGGCGTCAACGGGCGTGGTGTCAAGGGGGTTAGACAAAGGAGGTCAGCTCACGAGCGAAGGGGGAGGAGACAAAGGAGAGGCCACGAAAAAGGAGCTACTTCCCGTAACCGTAACCGCCGCCATAGTGGCGGCGGATGCCACCGAAATAGATGAACGTTGTGCCACCACGGCGCCCTTGATTGTTGCTGCCCTGACGGACACTGATGGGCTTGTCCAGCAGGCCGGGCAGACCCCAGCCCCCAACGGACGCAGCGAAGGCGCCACCTGTCATGGCGACAAAGAGGGTCATTACGATTCCGAGTCCTAACCAGCGCATGGGGTCCTCCTAGTAGTCGTCGTCATCGTCGTCATCGTCATCGATGACTTCAGCCCAGCGGCGTCCTTCGAAGCTCTTCTTACGTCCCCAGCCCCAAAGAGGGAAGAGGATCGTGATGCCAAAGGCGATCCAGAACCAACGTGAGAGCATTTGACCCTCGAAGACACGAATCACCATATTCTCGCGGCGAGGTGGGCCTTTGAAGCCCGAGCCGCCAGAGGCCTTGAGCAGCAGCTTGTAGGTGCCAGCCTTGGGCGCCCTGAAGTATTTGGTGGAGCTGCGCTCGCCCTCGCTCCAGTCATAGCCTGAGTAGTGCTGGATGCCATGATCCCAGACTTCAGCCAGCACATTTTTGCTCTTGGTCTCTAAAAACGCGATGTTGACAGCGAGCCAGGAGTTTTTCAGCGGCGCGTAGATACGCACAGCCATTGCCCCCCCACCCTTGAGGGCGAAGGGTTTGGAGGAGGTCTCTTTGAGATAATCGTCGGGGTGAAAGACTTCTTTGAGCACCTCTGTACCGGAGGACGTGGACGTCCAAATGGCGAGGCCCAGATTTGCGAACGCGAAAAGCAGGCCGAAGAGCATCACTAGCTTGGTCACCGCGCCACGGATGAAGGGCTGTCCTGCGTGCACACCCTCGGGCTTGTGGGGAGGCTCTGTGATGCCGAAGGCGGTGTAGACCTCTTCCACGGTCATGTAGCGACCATGGAAGTATTCCACCTCTTGACCGTCGGTCTCGACGCCGAACACCTGGGGTGGCGCGATGAGGTCGGCGTATTGAAAGGTATCGCCAGCGCGCGCCTGCCAGGGCAGCGCACCGTCCACGTAGATCTGGGTGCTATAACCCTGCTCGAACATCTGGAAGGTGGTGCCCGCGATATCTACCTTTGCCTTCTGAGGCAAGCTGAAGGGGTCTGTGCTGGGCGCCTGCTGTGTGGGTTGGTTGAGGACGAAGTGGCCGTTTTCCTCGGCGAGCCAGAGGTAGCCCTCCTCTGCGTTAAAGAGCAGATACTCGCGCGATTGGTAGCCCTCGGGGTCTTCGTAGAGCATGCGCCCGCAGACCTCGTGGGGTTTGCCCTTGAAGGTGGCTGCTTGGCCCACAGTGAAACGAAATTCGGGTTCGTAACCCTGGGGGTTTTGCCCGAGCACTGTCTTTTCGGCGCTCGTTAGGTCGAGCTGCGCGCCGCAATACTCACAGACTTTTGTCTCAACCGGTCGACCCTGCGGGACCTCGAGGGGCGCGCTGCAGTTGGTGCAGGTGATGTTGGCGCCATGCTCGGGAGCCGCGGTTGACGGCGGCTTTTCGTCCTGAATCTGCAAGTGCTCGTGGGAGAGAGGGTAACCCCCGTAGACCGTGGGTACACCCCCGTCATCGTATTCCAACGTCGCGAAGTACTGCCCATCAAGGGAGGCGAGGTCGGCGTAGGGGTAGGTCTCGCCAGGTCGCATCACGAAAGGCATTTGCCCCTCGCCACCCACAGTCGTGGCGGTGCCGATCTCACGCACCGTGTACTGTACGCCCTGGATCGTGATCGGCATGCCCACCTGCAGCTCTTGTACTGCTGGTAGCGCCTGATCGGGCTCGATGGGAAGCTCGAGGGTGATCTCGCGCTCGTCCTCGCTGAGCCAAGCCTCGCGTCCGTCGTCGAGCTGCAAGAACCACTCGTCCCACGCACCGCGACCATGATCGTAGCGTAGGTGACCTGAGACCTGAAAGCCCACCCCTTGGAGTCGCCCATTGGCGAACATGAAGAGGCGGCTGTCAGATTCGGGCAGAATGGATTTTTCGCCCACCTGCATCACTTCGTCCGCTCCCCAGAAGAGGACGGTCTGGCAGAAGTTGCAGACCACTTGGACGACGCCTGGGTTAACGAGAGTATGCTCCCCACCGCAGTTGGGGCAGTGCAGTTGTCGACTCATGGCAGAAAGGTATCGAGAATCACGGCAATCTGTCAATTCAAACTCTGCTTTCCTTTATTAGCTCTTCTACTTGTAACCGGGCACAGGCTTGCTACGGTGTTGAAATTGGGCAGGTCTTGCGGCCCCTTGTTGTGGCCGCACTGGCGGCCCCAGACGAAAGGAGCGCGAACCTTGTCTATGGCAGGCCAAGGGGTTGACGCCGCCTATATCGAGGATCTCTACGAGCAGTGGCAGGGGGATCCGAACTCAGTGCCCGAGTCGTGGCAGTACTTTTTTCAGGGTCTCAGCTTCGCTGGCACGCGCAAGGCACCTAGCGAGGATTGCAGCCTTCACGCACGCGGTGCACGCATGCAGTCCAACGTGGCGAGCCTGATCTACGCCTACCGCGACCAAGGGCATGTCATCGCGCAGACCGATCCGCTGGGGTCCAGTCCCCAAGAGATCGATGCGCTCCGCCTCGAAAACTGGGACTTCACGGATGACGACCTGAGAGAGGTCTTCGACACGGGCCATCTGGCGGGCGTCCCAGAGCGGCTCACCCTACGGGAGATTCTCCAGGTTCTCCAGCAGACCTACTGCCGTTCCATTGGAGTAGAGTATCTCCATATTCAGGACCGCAGCATTCGTCGCTGGTTGCAGGAGCAGCTCGAGCCTGTGCGCTGCAGTCCAGATTGTAGCCGGGAGCAGAAGCTGCAGATTCTCGAAGACCTCGTGGACGCCGAGCAATTCGAGAGCTTCACCCACAGTCGTTATCCAGGGCAGAAGCGCTTTTCGCTCGAGGGGGCAGAGACATTGATCCCCGGCCTGCGGGGGCTCATCGAGGGAGCCGCGTCCTCAGGCGCCAAAGAGATCGTCTTTGGCATGTCCCATCGCGGTCGGCTCAATGTCTTGGCCAATATCTTGGGGCAATCCTACGAGGAGGTCTTCACTGAGTTCGAGGGGAACTTCCTGCCTTCCACCTTTCAGGGCGACGGCGACGTCAAGTATCACAAAGGTTATGGGTCGACCTACACGACTCACGCAGGCCAAGAGGTACACTTAACTCTCACCGCCAACCCCAGCCACCTTGAGATCGTGGATCCCGTGGTGCAGGGGCGTGTGCGCGCTAAGCAGCGCCAGCACGACGACACCCACGAGCGCAAGAAGGTCATCCCACTCTTGATCCATGGCGACGCGGCCTTCTCGGGGCAAGGGGTGGTGGCTGAGACGCTCAACCTCTCGCAGTTGGCTGGCTATCGCACCGGCGGCACCGTTCATGTGATCATCAACAACCAGATCGGTTTCACCACCTCGCCCATGGACGGGCGTTCGAGCCCTTATCCCACGGACGTGGCGAAGCTCGTGGATGCGCCCATCTTTCACGTCAACGGCGACGATCCCGAGGCCACCGTCTTCGCCATGGAGGTCGCCCTCGCGTTTCGCCAGCGATTCAACCGCGACGTGGTGGTGGATATGGTCTGTTATCGCCGCCATGGCCACAACGAGAGCGAGGACCCCGCGCTGACGCAGCCGCTGCTCTACGCCAAGATCAAAGATCGCCCCACCGTGCGCCTACAGTATATGTGGCGGTTGGTGGAGGAGGGGCAGCTCACAGAGGCAGAGGCAGATCAGCAGGTCGAGGTTTTTCGCGAGCGCCTGGAGAAGGCGCGGGAGATTGCGCGCAAAGAGAACCCGCCGTTGAAGTTGCAGGCCTTCGAGGGGCGCTGGAAGGGCTTGGATGCGGTGTTTTCTCACGAGCCTGTGAAGACATCGGTGACGCCTGAGCTGCTTGAGCAGGTCGCGGCCACCTTGGCGAAGGTGCCCGAGGGGTTCAACCTCAGCCCCAAGGTCGCGCGCCAGCTGCCCAAGCGCCTTGCAGCGGTGCAACAAGGGGAGGGGGGCATCGACTGGGGCTACGCTGAGTTGTTGGCCCTTGGCACCTTGCTCGCAGAGGACACCCCGGTGCGCCTATCGGGGCAAGACAGCCAAAGGGGCACCTTCTCGCAGCGACACGCGGTCTGGCAGGACATGAAGAGAGGGGAGATGCATATCCCCCTCAACTTCGTGTCGGAGGACCAGGCACGCTTTTGTGTTTACAACAGCTCGCTCTCTGAGGCAGCGGTGCTGGGCTTCGAGTATGGCTATTCGCTCTCAGAGCCCGAGATGCTGATCCTCTGGGAGGCGCAGTTCGGAGATTTCGTCAACGGCGCCCAGGTGGTCATCGACCAGTTCATTGTCAGCGCCGAGTCCAAATGGGGGCGTGACAGCGGGATCGTGCTGCTCTTGCCCCATGGCTTCGAGGGGCAGGGGCCTGAACACTCCAACGCGTACATGGAGCGCTTCTTGGCTGCAGGGGCGCAGTTCAATATTCAGGTCTGCAACCTCACCACGCCGGCACAATATTTCCACCTGCTGCGGCGCCAGACGAAGCGCCGCTTCCGCATGCCTTTGGTGCTGATGGCGCCCAAGAGCATGCTGCGTCACAAGCGTGCGGTGTCACGGCTCGCAGATTTCGTCGAGACGCCCCACTTCGAAGAGGTGCTCGCGGATGATGAGCCGCCCAAGCGCGCTCGCCGGCTGGTGCTCTGCAGTGGCAAGTTCTACTGGGATCTGGTGGTCAAGCGACGCAAGGAGAACATCGAGGATGTGGCCATCGTGCGCCTCGAGCAGCTCTTTCCGCTCCACGAGGAGAAGCTGCGTGAGGTGGTCGCGCGCTACGGTGAGGTTGAGGAGGTGGTTTGGGCTCAGGAAGAGCCGCAAAATCGAGGACCGTGGACGTACCTCTTCCCACAGCTGCTCACGCTCTTTCCCGACTATTACGCACGTGGCGCCCTGCGCTATGTGGGCCGGCCCGCGAGCGCCAGCCCAGCGACGGGATCGCTGCGGCGTCATCGCCAGGAGCAGGATTATCTTGTGACTCAGGCCCTTGAGGGGCGTGGGAGCAAAGGACAGCAATGATCGTCGAAGTCAAAGTCCCCGAGGTCGGAGAGTCCATCACCGAGGGCGTGATCGTCGAATGGTTCAAGAAGAGCGGTGAGGCCGTGAAGAAGGACGAGCCGCTCTTCGAGCTAGAGACGGACAAAATCACGATGCAGATCGAGTCCGAGGTTGCAGGTGTGCTCTCCATCGTGATGGAGCAGGGAGACGTGGAGATCGGGCAGGTGGTGGGCAGCATTGACACCGCCGCCACAGCCGTTGTTCCCACCGCCACCTCTGCTCCCAGCGCGGCTTCTGCTTCCAGCGCTACAACTCCTGTCACAACTCCAGCTGCGGAGGCGGTGGCTGACGAGCCAACGAAGCCAGTCGAAAAACTCTCGGAGCTGGCGACCGTGCCTCTCTCTCCAGCTGCGCGGCATCTCGTGGACGAGCACGCCGTTGATCCACGCAGCATTCAGGGTTCGGGCAAGGACGGGCGGATCACCAAGGAAGACGTGCTCGCTGCTTTGGAGGAGAAGAGGACGTCTGTCTACGACCCCGTTGAAAAGCCAGCTGCTGCTCTTTCACAGGAGCTGACGCTGTCCGCTGTGGAACCTGCAGAACCTGAGGGTACTCAGGCGTTGGAGGTGCGTGAGAGTCGGAAGAAGATGACCAGCTTGCGCCGGCGTATTGCGCAACGGCTGGTGGAGGTGCAACAGGAGGCAGCGATCCTCACGACCTTCAACGAAGCGGATATGAGCGGCGTGATGGCGCTGCGCAAGCGCTACAAGCAGAGCTTCGTTGACCGTCACGGAGTGAAGCTGGGCATGATGTCCTTCTTCGTCAAGGCTGCTGTGGAGGCGCTCAAGACCGTACCC
The DNA here is from genome assembly GCA_019314525.1 of Deltaproteobacteria bacterium. GTDB lineage: Bacteria > Myxococcota_A > Polyangia > JAFCZD01. The sequence continues at coordinate 2,430 of JAFCZD010000099.1, read as the reverse complement.
GCCGTCAACACGCGCATTGATGGGGACGAGATCGTCACCAACCACTACTACGATATCGGCGTCGCAGTGGGCACCGAGCGTGGCCTTGTCGTGCCTGTGTTGCGCGGCGCCGACCGGCTTGGGTTCGCCGAGATCGAGGCCAAGATCGCCGACTTTGCCGTGCGGGCACGTGATCGGCGCCTGGAGCTCTCTGACTTGCAGGGCGGATGCTTCACCATCTCCAACGGTGGCGTCTACGGCTCGATGCTCTCCACGCCGATCCTCAACCCACCCCAGAGCGGAATCCTCGGGATGCACAGCATCAAGAAGCGCCCCATGGTGGTGGGCGACGACGATCGCATCGAGGTGCGGCCCATGATGTATGTTGCGCTCTCCTACGATCACCGCCTGGTGGATGGTCTCGAGGCGGTGACCTTCCTCAAGCGCCTCGTCGACTGTATCGAAGAGCCCCAGCGGCTGCTCTTCGAAGTGTAGCTGTCAGCCAAGAGGAGAAAGAGGCGAGCGATGGATTCTTATGACGTAGCGGTGATCGGTGCCGGGCCCGGCGGCTATGTGGCAGCGATTCGGGCGGCCCAGCTCGGCTTCTCCACCTGTTTAATCGAAAAACACGGCGCCCTAGGGGGCACGTGCCTCAACGTGGGCTGCATCCCCTCCAAGGCGCTTCTCGAGTCCTCAGAACTCTATGCCATCGCGCGCCACAAGATGGCAGAACATGGCATCGAGGTGGGCGAGGCGAGCATGAACGTCGCTCGCATGCTTGGGCGCAAAGAGGGCATCGTCAGCGATTTGACCCGTGGCGTCGCCGCTCTGATGAAGAAGAATAAGGTGACAGTGCTCGCAGGCAAGGGGCGCTTCCTTGCAGCGAAGCGCATCGCGGTGGAGGGGCCTGGGGGCAGCCAGGAGATCGAGGCTGAGCATGTGGTCATCGCTACCGGCAGCCAGAGCGTCGAGTTGCCTTTCATGCCCTTCGATGGGGAGCGGGTGATCTCCTCCACAGAGGCTCTCTGCTTGCCCGAGGTGCCAGGGCATCTGGTGGTGATCGGGGCTGGCGCTATTGGCCTGGAGTTGGGCTCTGTGTGGGCCCGGCTGGGCGCCAAAGTCACCGTGCTCGAGCTTCTGCCTCGGGTGGTTCCCCTGGCCGATGAGGAGATGAGCAAAACTCTGCAACGCTCGCTCAAGAAGCAGGGCTTCGTCTTCGCCCTGGGCTGCAAGGTCACAGGCGCCGAGGTGAAGGGCGCCAAGATCGAGGTCGCCTACGACGATAAGAAGGGCACGGCGCAGACCATGGAGGCTGATCACGTGTTGGTCGCCGTGGGGCGCAAGCCTTATACCGATGACCTCGGCCTCGAGACCCTCGGCGTGCAGACCACCCAAGGCCGCATCCCCGTAGACGAGCGCTTCCACGTCGGCGTGGGCAACGTCTACGCCATTGGTGACGTGATCCGTGGGCCCATGCTTGCCCACAAGGCTGAAGATGAAGGTGTGGCGGTGGCTGAGATCATCGCTGGCAAGCCGGGGCATGTGAACTACGACGTGATCCCCAATATCGTCTACACCTGGCCAGAGCTGGCGCAGGTGGGCCTCTCGGAGCAAGAGGCCAAGGACGCTGGACATGAGGTGCGCGTGGGCAAGTTTCGCTTCATCGCCAACGGCCGCGCCAAGACCATGGGCGAGACCGAAGGCATGGCAAAGATCGTCGCCGACGCCAAGAGTGACCGTATTCTCGGGGCTCATATCGTGGGGCCACGCGCCTCGGATATGATCGCAGAGTTGGTGGTGGCGATGGAGTTTTCAGCCGCCGCCGAGGACATCGCGCGCACCTGCCACGCCCACCCCACCTTGGCCGAGATCGTCAAAGAGGCGGCGCTGGCGGTAGACAATCGACCCATTCATAGCTAGCTGGCCCCCTTGGGCTGGGAGACGGAGAGACTCGATGAAATTGGTGATCATCGGTGGTGACGCCGCCGGCATGAGCGCGGCGAGCCAGGCCCGACGGATGGACAAGAGCGCTGAGGTGATCGTGCTCGAAAAGACCCAGGACGTCTCCTATGGCGCGTGCGGGCTGCCCTATAAGATCCCCGAAGGCAAGAAGATGGAGGACCTGCAGATCATCAGCGCTCAGCGCTTCCGCGAGGAGCGTGGCCTGGACCTGCGCCTTGGCCATGAGGTGACGGAGCTTCTTCCCGCCGAGAAGAAGGTGCGGGGAGAGGGGCCCGAGGGACCCTTCGAGGTGGGCTATGACAAGCTGGTGATCGCCACTGGAGCGCGCGTGGCTGCGCCACCTATCCCAGGGCTGAAAGAGCTCTGGGGGCAGGGGGCGTATCCCCTCAAGACGCTGGAAGATGGGCGCGCCCTCAAGGGGGCGCTCGAGGCGAAGAAGCCCGCACACGCCGTGGTGATCGGCGCGGGGTATATTGGGCTCGAGGCCAC